>JAGFJD010000056.1 GCA_024102975.1 Phaeodactylibacter sp.
GCGGGTGCCGTCCACCAGCAGGGTACAGCCGCAGCCTTCCCGGTACACGGCGGTTGCCGGCCGCAGGAAGCCGAGAAACCGGGCCGTCACTTCTTTCTGCTCGTAGTCCACCCGGTAGCGGACGGCCCTGAACAGCGGGTTGACCGGCTCGATGAACAAGGTCATGGCTTCCTCCGCGTACTGCCCGGAAGTGAAGACATGAGAACAGAGGTATTTGGCGGTATAGCCGTTGCCGACCGGCGCCAGTATCCAGGCCAGGGCGAATAAAGCGAATGCCGGCAAAACGATTACGCCGGAAATGTATTTGAGTGATTTTTTCATTTTCTTGCCTTTGGCTTAATCACATAGGCCACATAGGGTTTTCACAGTAGGCCACCCAGGCCAAAACTGTTATGGCCTGGGTGAATCGCCTGATGTGGCTTATGCAGAAAATTGTTGCTTTTGGTTTTTAAAAAGTTGCTATCAAGTTCACTGGGCCTACATAGAGCCGCAAAGGTAAGGCCTATGCGCTCTATGTGAAACCGCTGTGTGAACTATGTGTCAAAAAGCGTTCAATCCCTGATGTAGCCGCTCAGCCCTGCCGGCAATTCCGCCCTTTCGGCATTTTTCAGGTGGCGGTTGAAGAAGTCCAGCACCAGGTGAGCCGTAAGTTTGTGGTGTTCCTCCCGGTGCGGGGCGGTGAGGAAACCAAAGGGCATCATCAGGGAAAAGTCGGAGAAGCTCATGTGGTTGGCGTAGCGGATGGTATAGGACTCGTAGCCGTTGCGGGCGTAGCTGCCGATCCGCTTTTTCCATTCGTCGAACAGGAAGTCCTGGTATTGTGCGCGGGTGAACTTCCATTCTTTCAGTTCCTTTTCCGTCATTTCTCCGGCGCTTTTATTGTCGGCCCTCAACTCCATGAAGGGCTGGCCGAAGCCCGTTTTGTAGGCATCCCCGAAGTAGAAGCCGTCGAGGTTGATGCCCGCCCGGAAGCGCGGGTCTGCGGTGAGGGTTGCCGCCGAGGCAGCGCCGCCGAAGGAGTGGCCGAAGATACCTGCCTGTCCGGGGTTCAAGACGTTGCCGAAGGCCAGCTTTCCGGCACGGCTCAGGCGTTCCACCTCATCCAGCACAAAGCGTTGGTCGGCGCTCCACGTTTCGATCATCCGGATGCTGAACGGCTCATTGAATATAGGGTCAGGATGAACGCCGAGAGCAGGGCGAGGTTCAGCAGGGTCAGCTGGTTCTGCCGGTCCGGATACTGAAGGGCAACGACGTACAATACCAGGGAAACGGCGGCCAGGAAAACGAACGCCCCCAGCATGTAGCGCAGCCAGGCCAGGTCTTTGCCCGCCAGGTCGGCAAAAACGCGCTTCACCTTCGCCCGGTGGGCCCGCAGGGCAGCAAAGGAAAGGTACACGTAAAGGAACAGGTGCAGGAATTTCAGCAGGCCGATCGAAACGGCAAAGGCCGAGCTGTAGACGGCCTGCAGGGAAGGCTGGGAAAGGGCGGAGCGCACCGCCGTGTGGTAAAATACGGCCAGCGCCGGCAGGTAGAGCAAAAAGGGTAGGCCATGGAGCAGGTAATCTTTCGCTCCCGGTTTTTTTGAAAAACTGCGGATATACAGGTAGAAGGACGGCCCGATGAGCAGGATGAG
>JAGFJD010000074.1 GCA_024102975.1 Phaeodactylibacter sp.
CGGCAGCTTCCCGGGGAACCGCTGCGGGTTGGCCTCCTGCATAATCCTGTACACGCTTTCGAACACGTCTTCCGGCTGTGGTTTGCTGAAGTAGTCGCCGTCCGAGCCGTAGGGGGGGCGGTGTTCGTGGGCGGTGAGCGTAGCCGGAGGAGAATCCAGGTAGCGGTAGCCGCCCTGTTTTTCCAGCACTTCGTTCATCATGAAGGCGGTGGCGCCGCCCGGCACGTCCTCATCCATGAAGAGGATGCGGTTGGTCTTTTTCAGGGAGGCCAGGATGCGGTGTTCCAGGTCGAAGGGCAGCAGGGTCTGCACGTCGATCAGTTCGACGGAGATTCCCTGTTTCCGGAGCAGTTCGGTGCCGGCTTGTGCTACGCGGACGCAGGAGCCATAGGTCACCAGGGTAAGGTCGGTGCCTTCCTCCAGGATTTCCGGCACGCCCAGAGGGACGGCATAATCCCCGATATTTTCCGGCAGGGGTTCCTTGAGGCGGTAGCCGTTGAGGCACTCGATGACGAGGGCCGGGTCATCCGATTGCAGCAGGGTGTTGTACATCCCGGCGGCCTGCGTCATGTTGCGGGGTACGCAGACGTACATCCCCCGCAGGGAGTTGATGACCATGCCGAGAGGGGATCCCGCGTGCCAGATGCCTTCCAGCCGGTGGCCGCGGGTGCGGATGATGGCCGGGGCCATCTGCTGGCCGTTGCTGCGGTAGCGCAGGGTAGCCAGGTCGTCCATCAGGGGCTGGAGGCCGTAGATCAGGTAGTCGAGGTATTGGATTTCGGCGATGGGCCGCAGGCCGCGCATGGCCATGCCGATCGCCTGCCCCATAATGGTAGCTTCCCGGATGCCGGTGTCGAATACCCGTTCCTCTCCGTATTTGGCCTGCATGCCGGCGAAGCCCTGGTTGACGTCGCCGATCCTGCCGACATCCTCGCCGAAGGCGAGCATTTCGGGCATGCGGCCCAGGGCCTTGTCGAAGAAAGCGTTCAGGATTTCATATCCATTCCGGAGCTGCGGCGCATCCGGGTATTCTGCCGGCACGGCCGGCACCTTGAGGGCCGATTTCGGGGAGTCGCTGTGCAGGTGGGTGTGGTAGCGCCGGTTGGCATCCTGGTTGGCCTGGCCGATCCATCCTGCCAGTTCCTGTTCCGCAGCGTGGCCGGAACCCATCAACTGGTGGTACATGCGCCGGGCGTTTTGCACCAGCTCGCTGGCCAGGGGGTTCATGAGGCTTTTCAGTTCCTTCTTTATGGCGTCCGTTTCTCCGCCGTCGGAGGGAATGCGGGAATAGATGGCCTGCAGGGATTTGAGTTGCTCTTTGACTGGTTGGTTGAAGGCTTTCCAGGCCCGGTCCCGGCACTGTTTGACGTACGTTTTAGCTTCTTTGCGGATGGCTTCCGTTTCTTCCTGCCCAGCGATCCCCTCCTGTATCATCCACTGCTCCATGAGCAGGATGCAGTCTTTGTCTTTTTCCCACTGCAGGCGTTCCTTGCTCTTGTACCGTTCGTGAGAACCGGAGGTGGAGTGGCCCTGAGGCTGGGTGACTTCCTGGACGTGGATCAACGCCGGGACGTGCGTGGCGCGTATTTTTTCGACGGCCTCGGCGTAAAGTTGCACCAGGGTGGGATAATCCCAGGCTTTGACGGTGTATATCTCGAGGCCCGATCGGCCGTCGCCCTCCACCTGCATGCCGGCCAGAGCATCAGAAATGCTGCTCTTTGCCGTCTGGTATTCGATGGGTACAGAGATGCCGTAGCCGTCGTCCCAGACGGAGATAGCCAGGGGTGCCCGCAGGACGGCGGCGGCGTTGACTGCCTCCCAGAAGATGCCTTCCGAGGTGGAGGCGTCGCCGATGGTACAGAAACACACCTCGTTGCCCCTGTCCGAAAATGTGGTTTTGCCGGCGAGTTCCTTCACTTTCCGGTGCTTGACCGACGCCAGGGCCAGGCCCAGGGCCCGCGCCATCTGGCCGGCAGTGCTGGAAATATCGGCGCTGATGTTGTAGGAATCCCGGTGGTCCAGCCATTCCCCGTTTTTGCCGACAGCGGGCGTAGCGAAGTGGCTGTTCATCTGGCGGCCGCCGGAAAAAGGGTCATTTTCAGCGTCGGCGTACAACTGAGCGAAGAAATCTTCGACCGAGGAAAGGCCCAGGGCAAACATAAAGGTCTGGTCCCGGTAATATCCGCTGCGCCAGTCTCCACGGCGGAAGGCTCTGGCCATAGCCACCTGCGGAACTTCCTTGCCGTCGCCGATGATGCCGAATTTGGCTTTCCCGGTCAGCACTTCTTTGCGGGCAAGGATACTCGCCTCCCGGCTGATACAGCAAATTTTAAAATCACGGAGGATGGCTGCCCGGGAAAGGCCGCTATCCGTATTGACTGGCTCATTTAAGGTAAGGTTATCTAGCATAAGCTCTTCTGGTTAAATCTGGTTAGCCTGGTAGGGTCCTTCGCACTTTCGCGAAATAAAATTTCAACAGCCTTTTTAATGCCACGGCGAATATACGAAAAATTCTGTAGAAAGACGCGCTAATAAAATACAATTTAGTCCACCTAAAGGTTCATAATGAGCGTTTTAGAAATAAGCCCTCCTGAGCCTGTGAAGATAAATTTGACAAATGCCTGGCCCGGGGAAAAGATCGTCTCTCGCCGGCCAAAAAAGCCAAACGGGTTTTGGTTTAACATCTTATTAACCATTTCGCAAATACAAAACTTTTTTTTTGCCTCAGAGTGCAGTATTTTTGTGCATACTTATTTAAAATAAAAAAAAATCGTGATGAAAAAAGTACTTTCAGCTTTGGCGATGCTGCTCCTGGTAGCTGCCGCAGGATATAGCCAGAACGATGTTGCAGTTGCAGAGCAGGCTGCTGAAAAACAAAGCGGACCGGTGATGGCCTTCGAAACGGAAACGGTCGATTATGGCGTCATTGAGCAGGGTTCTGACCCCTACCGGGTTTTCAAGTTTACCAACACCGGCACAGAACCCCTGATCATCACGCATGCCAAGGGCAGTTGCGGCTGTACCGTGCCGACTTACCCGAAAGAACCCATCGCCCCGGGCGAGTCCAGCGAGATCAAAGTGCGCTATGACACGAACCGCCTCGGCAAATTTACCAAGCGGGTAACCCTGACGACCAATGCCGGAGACGAAAAGCAAATGCTGACCATCCAGGGCGAAGTCGTCCAAAAGGCGGAAGAGCCGGCCGGGCTGCCGGCCAACGAAGGCAATATGTTCAACAACAACTGATCGCCGGCTGCCCTCCCGGAAAAGAAAAAGGCTTCGGAAACCCCGAAGCCTTTTTCTTTTTTTCCGAAACGATCCGCCTTCCCCGGCCTGAACAGGGAAAAAAGGCGGATGACGATGCCGTTACATAAAAAAACCCTTGCTTACGAGAAGCAAGGGCCTCTAACCCAAACAAATAAACACAAAAACTACTTTTTAAGATTCTCTACAAACATAGGATGTTTTATAATAAAAGACAACTCATTCCACATTTTTTTTGTGACGCCCTTTTTGCCGCTCTGATTTAAATAAAGCCTTTTTTTAAAGACCGGAAAGGGTGATTATGTGACAACTGCCCTGGTTTTTTATTCGCTTTATATCGTCACAGTTTGTCCAAAATCGGGAATAACCAGAAAGAGCTGTCAAAAAACAGCCTTTTCGTGACATTGAAAAAAGAAAAAATGATCTTATTGCTCTCGCCTTCCAAAACACTGGATTATCCGGAATATTGAGGTGCCTTTCAGCCTTTCCAATGCCAAACAGGCCCTGCCGGCTTTCAAGGGAGATGTTTACCTGGGATTGGAAGCGGAATCCTTCAGCGAGGCAGACCTGGCATTTGCCCAGTCACACATTCGCATCCTTTCCGGCCTGTATGGCCTGCTTCGCCCTCTCGACCAGATGCAGCCCTAGCGCCTGGAGATGGGAACCCGCCAAATGTTCAACGAAGCGCTTCCGTCAGGCGGAGATAATCCCGGATAGCCGTGCTGTAGCTGTCCCGGATGTCGTTCCCTCCGAACAACGGCGCCCAGGTGGAATCCGCCGCCAGGATGCTGGCCTGGCGGCCGGCGCGCAGGCCCTCATACAGATGCAGCGCAAGTTCGCGTTGCCGGGCCACCGTTGCCGGCTGCAACCGGTATATGCTGGTATCGGCCGGCGCTTCCCACCTCACGGTTATTGGCGTGGCGTATGCCCCGTCGTACTCCGCCGGCTCCAGGAACAGGTACGCTTCGTCCTTCAGCCAATTGTTGGCGATGACCGGCACCAGCAGAGGCGCCGCGGAAGGCCCGCTGAACTTGCGCAGCCGGTACAGCTCTATCCGGGTGCCCGGCTGTTCGCTCATCTCGTAGTATGCGCTCCGAATATTTTTGAAATACAGCAAAGAGGGAGCCGTCGTCCGGTATGGCAGCTCGCCGGCAGCGCTGCCTGTTTGCCCGCCCTGCCCGCCGCAGGAAAAGAGTATTATCCACAGTGTGCCGAGAAGCGTTATTTTTTTCATAGTTTTATTGCTTTGCCGGGAAGAAGCTCGTCCTTCCCCGAATGAAAAACACATTCCAAACAATATGCAGATCGTAAAGTTTTTGGCCGCCGCCGGGCTGTCCGCCGCAATGGCCCTCATCGCCAATACTCACCAGCCGTTCGGGTCGCAGCTGCCTGCCCTGGGGCCCCTGTTCAGCCCCTTTACAGGTTTCTGGCAGAACGCCGAACCCGTCGGGGCCGTGCCGGCGCCGGCACGCTCCTTCCCCCAGTTGGAAGCGCCGGTGCGGATAGCTTTCGACGAACACATGGCGCCTCACATCTTTGCCGGGAACCTGCACGACGCGGCTTTCGCGCAGGGTTATGTCACCGCCCGGGATCGCCTGTGGCAAATGGACTTCATCACGCGCGCAGCCGTAGGCCGCATTTCGGAGGTTATCGGAGAGCGGGCGCTCGAATACGACCGCACGCAGCGCCGGAAGGGCATGCTGCTGGCCGCCGAAAATGCGCTCAAAGCCTGGAGCCGCTCTTCTGACGAACTGGCCCTGCTCCAAGCTTATTCGGACGGCGTCAACGCCTACATCCAATCGCTTCGCCCGGCCGATTATCCGCTGGAGTACAAACTGATGGGCTATGCGCCGGAACCCTGGGTGCCCCTGAAGTGCGCCATGCTCTTCAAATATATGGCCGAAAGCCTCTGTTTCCGAAACTCCGACATCCCGGCATCCAATACCCTCGCGCTCCTGGGTGAAGAACGCTTCGCCGAGCTGTTCCCGGAATACGATCCGCAGCAGTCGCCCGTCATTCCGGAAACCGTGGCCTGGGATTTCGACCCCCTGCCCCTCAAACACGAAACGGCCGCCCCGGCTGAAATGATGAGCGAGCTGATCCGCCACCAGCAGCTGCCGCAGGCGCCGGAAGGCATCGGCAGCAACAACTGGGCGGTGGCCGGCAGCAAAACAGCAACGGGAAAGCCCATCCTCTGCAACGACCCCCACCTCGGGCTGCGCCTGCCAGCCATCTGGTACGAGGTGCAGTTGTCGATACCGGGGACCAACGCCTACGGGGTCTCCCTGCCCGGAGTACCGGGCATTATCATCGGGTTCAATGAACAGGCCGCCTGGGGGGTGACCAACGTCGGCCACGACGTACTCGACTGGTACAAGATCAAATGGGCGGACGAACAGAAAAACACCTACTACTACGGCGGGCAAACCCGCGAGGTTAGCCGACTGGTCGAAGTGATCCAGGTCCGCGGCCGAAAGGAACCGGTGCTGGATACGGTCAAATATACCGTCTGGGGGCCGGTGGTTTACGAAGGGGAAGGCCCGCGGCAGGATCTGGCCATGCACTGGCTGGCACTCGACGCCCCCTCCCCCAAGCCGTTTTACGAGATCGGCACCTTCCTCGGGCTGATGAAAGCCGCCGGAGCCGAGGATTATGCCGCCGCCCTGAGAGCCTACGAAAGCCCCGCTCAGAATTTTGCCTTTGCCAGCAGCGCAGGCGACATCGCCATCACGGTCAACGGCAGCCTGCCCCTCAAAAGGGCCGGGCAGGGCCGGTTCGTGCAGGACGGCAGCGATCCCGAAAATGCCTGGTATGGCTTCATCCCCCGGGACCAGATCCCCCAGGTTCGCAACCCGGAACGCGGCTTCGTCTCTTCGGCCAACCAAAACTCCACCGGCCAGGGATATCCCTACTACTACACCGGCAAGTTCGACCACTACCGGGGGCGGTACATCAACCGGCGGCTCGAAGAGATGGACAGCATCACCGTCGAAGACATGATGGCCCTCCAACTGGACAATTACAGCATTCTGGCGGAAGAAGGAGCGCCCCTGTTGCTGGCCCTGCTGGATTCTACCGATTCCAGCCTCCGCAGCCATCCCGGCGTCATGGCGCTCCGCCGGTGGGATTTCCGTTTCGAAAAGGACGCCGCCGCCCCCGTGCTGTTCGACCGGTGGCTGGACGAGGCCCATAAGACCGCCTTCGACGAGCTCTCTGCCCTGGAGGACTCCCTGGAAGTGATCCTGCCCGAGAAATGGCTGCTGCTGAGCCTGATGCGCTCACAACCCGGCCACGAAATATTTGACCTTCAGGGAACAGAAGCCCGGGAGGACGCCGCCCAGGTGGTGCGCCTGTCACTGGAAAAAGCCCTGGAAGAAGGAAACGGGAACGGGCAAACCTGGAGCGCCTACAAGAACACCCAGGCCAGCCACCTGGCGCGCATCGGGCCTTTTTCCTCTGGTTTCATCGACGTCGGAGGGTTTGGAGACGCGCCCAACGCCATTAAACCGGACCACGGCCCATCCTGGCGCATGGTGGTCGACCTGAGCGAGCCGGTCCGGGCCTACGGCATTTATCCCGGCGGACAATCCGGCAACCCGGGCAGCCCCTACTACCAGAGCATGATCGGGCAGTGGGCAGCAGGCCAGTACAACGAGCTCTTCCTGATGAAAGGGCCGGGCGACCGCAGCCGGCCCATACGGTTTATGGAAGAGTTTGGGCCGGAGACGGAGTGAGGGCGGGGTTGTTATATTGTTATAAGATTATTCAACAATCCAACAATTTAGGAATCCATGAAAACCCTGACATATACCCTCTCTCTCATCGTCCTCGGCACCGTACTCCAGTACTTCCTGCCCTGGTGGTCTCTGCCGTTTGCCGCCTTCGTGCTGGCCCTCGGTTTCCGCCTGTCGCCCGGGCAGGCCCTGGGCGCCGGCTTCCTGGGCGCCGCCCTGCTATGGGGCGGGTACGCTGCCTATATCAACGTTTTGAACGAAGGCATCCTGGCGGCCCGAATGGGCGGCCTGTTCGGCGGGCTGGGGCCGGGTATGATGGTACTGCTGACGGCAATCTTAGGCGGTTTGTTCGGCGCTTTGGGCGCCTGGACGGGCAGCCTGGCGAAGCAGGCCTTCTTTTCGTCGGATAAATTTGCAGGCCAGGCCAGAGGCCTTTAAATTGGGGCCGGTAAGGGCGCTGGCAGCGTTGTCGGTTATTGGCCTTGGGCAGACTGACGGCGTTATTGGTTATTGGCTCCCTGGCCTAAGCCGGCCATTTCCGGCAGCAAATGATGAAATCATTTACCCATGTCCGACTACGAATACCGGGCGGCACGCCGCCAACGCGAGATAAAAAACTACTTCCGGAGGATTGCCTTCTACGGTGCCCTGACTGCCATCCTGGCGCTGGTCAATATCTTCACTTATTCCGGCACCCTGTGGTTCCAATGGGCCATACTGGGTTTCGGCATTGACCTCCTGGCCAAGTATTTCGTGATCTTTGGCGTACCCGGCATCGGGCCTACCGATGAGGACTGGGAAGCGGAGGAACTGGAAAAAGAGATTCGCCGCCTCGAAGCCGGCCGGCAGGAGGAGGATGAACTGGAACTGCGGGAACTGGAAAAACGTCCCGGAAAGAAGAACTGGGATGAGGATGAGTTGGTTTGAGCAGGGGTTGTGCAAAAAGGTCGGAAGCAGACAGGATTAACAGGATTTACAAGATGTAGCGACCTGTTCCACAGTGTATCGGCCCCCTTTAATCCTTCCCAAGGGGGAAGCGGCTCAAAGCAGACAAAGCCCCCAAAACCTGTTCATCCTGTACACCCTGTCTATGCCAACGCACCACCCTTCTATTTCATCAGGGCAAGCTTGAAAGTGGTACGTCCGGGTCATCCTGTTCATCCTGTCTATACCAACGCACCACTTGAAAGTGGTACGTCCGGGTCATCCTGTTCATCCTGTCTATGCCAACGCACAACTTGAAAGTGGTACGTCCGGGTCTTCCGTTTCATCCGGTTTATCCAAACGCCCACCTTGACATTACTACAGGGGACTATCCGGTTCAGCTCGTCTATACCAACCCACCACCCTACGTGTACATCAGGGTAAGCTTGAAAGTGGTACGTCCGGGTCATCCTGTCCATCCTGTCTATACAAACGCACCCCTTGAAAGTGGTACGTCCGGGTCATCCTGTTCATCCTGTCTATGCCAACGCACCACTTGAAAGTGGTACGTCCTCATCTTCATATCAGCCCCTCCAA
>JAGFJD010000117.1 GCA_024102975.1 Phaeodactylibacter sp.
TTGTTGCCGGAAGCCCAACTGTAGAAAGCGTCTATCTCCGGCGAATGCCCCAGCAAGCTTCCGTTAGCTTTTAGTTTGGCATACAAGTGCCTTTGGCTCTCCCAGTTGAGATAACCGCCGTGATCAGTACCATCATATATGCCTGTAGCGGCATGAATGTCGGTTTCATCGGGCGCTTCTTCTTCTACTTCCCAGGGGGGAGCGCAATTATCATCATCAGCACAAAGAGGCGCTTCGCCATCAAAATCACGAAACCAATCATCCGGCGCGTTCGGCGAAAAAGGAGCAGGGTTATCCGGCAAAAAAGGGTCAACCAGCTCTACGAAAAATCTTGAGCTGGCGACTTGATCGTCATCTCCCAAATGCGCCGCCGACTCTTCCCCGTACATCCCCAGCCACTGGTTGCCGGCGTTGGTTTGGACGCCCAGCAGGCTGCCGTCGGCGCAGAACAGGCCAAATTCGTGGTTGTTGATATCGGTATGGCGCAGGTGGGTGCTGCTGCAGGTGCCCAGCACGTGGACGCCGACGGTGGTATTGTCCAGTATATTGCAACAGATCACGTTGTCGGTGCTGCCGGTCAGTTGAATGCCTCTAATTTCCACTCCCGCTACGATGTCGGCGGCGCTGATGTCGTTTTTCTCTGCCACGTAGTGTTTCCCGCCGCCCAGCAGGGCGATGCCGTAGGCAGAGCCATTGGCGGCCGGCATGGCGCCGGTATACTCAATGGTGTTGTTTAACACCTGATAGTGAGCCGCCTGGATCAGGTAGATGCCGTGAGAGCGGGAATCGAGCTGGAACACATTTTGTTCGATGCGCTTATTGGCGGTGGAAGCGTCGGAATCAAAAATGCCGTTACTTACCTGGATGGCCCGGCCGAAAGCGTTGACATCGGCCCAGGAAGCGGTGTTGGACGTAAAGGTAGAGCCGATAATTTCCACCCTTCTGGGCGAGGCGTAGCCCGCGAGGTTGACTCCGCTGAAGCGGTAATTTTCAAACCGGCAATTGTTGACAGTTAGAAACCGGTTGGTGCCCTCCCAACCCAGCAGGCCGATATGGGTGTCGACGAAATTAGTGTTCCGGACGTCAAAGTTGGACCGGCGGCTGTAAATGCCATTAAAGGCCTTTTCAAAATGGCTGCTCCGCACTTCTACCGTTGGGCACTGCTCTGCCCGTATGCCGATGCCCCGGTCGCCCGGCGTCAAAATGATCGCCTCCGGGTCGCCGCCAACCAGGTCGTACATCCGGGTATTGAAAACATTGACGTTGGCACTGGTGAGGATAAAGCCGTTTCTCAGCCGTTCCACCTCGATCGAAAAACCGCTGGGCAAGAGGTTGCCGCCGCCGATATTGAAATCGGCAGCGTAATTGTCGACCGTGATGGCGGCAAAAGACACCGCTTCCCACTCGGCAATGGGGTCGAAGGTGGGCAACAAGGGAGTAGGGCCGGGTTGGCCATCGGTAGCGATACAACCGGCGCAGCGAAATGTGTTTTGTTGAATATCATGGCCAACGGCCAATGGCAGGGGGCCAAACAAAGGGGGAATGCGGATCCCGACATGGTTGCGGTTGAAAATATTGTTGTTGATATCCACTATCGGCATATTGGCGCCCCGGCGTGCCGTAATGGCAAACTGGGCGTCTTCTATCTGGTTTCCCTCGAATATCAGGTGCCCGCCGGGTTCTACCGAGATGCCGCGCCACATCTGCTCGCAGCCTCTGATCTCATTGCCATTCAGGGTAAGTTCAGCCCCATTTTCCACGGCGATAGACGCTCCGGGCTGCATCCATATATTGCTTCCTTCTATGGTGTAATCTTGATTGATGAGCAGCCGGCCATTGACCGCCAGGCAGGTGTTGGACAGGGTGCCTACTGGCAGCCGGCCTTGGCCAGTGCCGTAGAGGGCAGATAGGTTTGTCCCGGCTCCAGCTTCTATGTTGCGGACGTTGGCGCCGGTGCAGGGGCAGGCGAAGGCCGGCGGAGGGGGTATGCAGTTTTCCAGTACAATGTCCGCCATTAAATTACCCTGGATGCAGGTGTTTTGTGTACCGCTGGGAGACACGGAAATGGCAAACTGGCTTCCACTGCCCAATATGCTGCCCGAAGCATCGAGCACCAGGGCTACTGTCCGGCACTCGTCCGGCGCCAGGCCGGTTATAGTGGCTGCGCCATTTTCGAACTCATTGCCTTCGCCGAACTCCAGGCCCTGGATAGCAAGCTCCTCTACTTCCAATGTCACGTCAGTAGAGCTTACGCCGGTGAGGCAAACTTCGTATTCTACTATTATCCCACCCACGCAGGAAGATATGATATGGGGCGTAACAGTCAAGTCGTTATCGCAATTTTGAATGGCTACAATATTGTCTAATAAAGCACTATAAGGGCTGCCAGGATTAGGTGCAGCGTTGGTATTGTTTACGATAACCAAAAAATTGATGGGGCCTCCTGTGTTGTTTTCCCAAATAACCGGGCCAAAATCCTGCCAAAAGATAGAGTAATTGTCAATTAGCACCCCGTCTACAATACAGTGAAACCCACCTGAAATCACGGGGTCCTCACAATTCGGCATTCCCGTAGTAGCACAAGGAGGCAGTGCGGTGCCATATACCTGGATAAAAGCAAAATCATCGGGATCGTAAATCAAATATAAAGGTAAATATTGAAAGCTAAGGTCAATGGAACAACCTGGGAATATAGGTTGGCTGAGAGGTAAAAATATAGATTCATTATTTTCAGGGTCGCCGACTAAGAATGCGGCGTTAGTTTGGAGTGTAGTTTGACCTATAGCATATATTGGCTGAATGTTTATTCCCGGCGTATTAGTGGTGCCTGGATCGAAAGGGTCGCAAACTTGTAAAAGGGTCTGTATGAAATAGTTATTGACAACTGCTGCATCTATAGGAGAAAACGCCTCAAAATCTCCCCAGGGAACGATATTTTCTTCACTGCCGCAAGGCGGGGCCTCTCCGACTGGAATTGCCATACCATCCAGAATCCTGTAAATAGTAATCAATCCCTCATCACAGGTGCCGCATCCTTCCAAAGTGTAACACAAAGTATATACCTGCCCTGGGAGCAAACCGCCAATGGTAATGGTGTTATTATCAACACTATTCGCTACCGTCAGGTTAGGGGCAAATGGGCTACAATTTTCGACTGTTAATATCACATCGTCGGGAGCGACATCATTCATCAAAATATCTTCATAGCTTATCGTGAATATCCAATCGTCTACTCCCGCCATAAAATTATCATCAATCACCACCACAGCGCAGGCGGGCTCATTACAGACGGATGAAACGCCGTCATTCAATTGATAACCCAGCCGGCAAAGTATATTTTGTTCCGTAACGGAAACTTCCCGGCGCCATTGTCCGTCGCCGATACTGGAGAACATAACGTACTCCCCTCCGTCGCAATCGTGATTAATATGGCTCAAGGTATTGGCGATAAGCGCGTCAGGGGTATCAAAAAAACCGCTTGGATACTCGCCCCAAACAGTTGCCTGATCGCTGGCGTTTGCCCCAAACTGGAAAGCAACAGCTTCCTGGCCTAGCCCAATACAGTTGAAGCCATAGTTTTCAGGAGTATTAAGAACGGGGTTATATTGCATAGCGTCGCAACAATCAGGGTCGTCAAAAGGAACGAGCAAGGGAGCCCCATCAGGATGGCTTACCAGAAAATGATCCCAGGTGGAGTAGTATCCATTGCGCGGAGTGCCGTCTGGAGATATTCTGGAGGCAAATCCCAACATGTGTAAGGCTTCGTGCAGCACAACGCTGTACAGGTCCATAAAATCCGATTGTACATTAGGGCTGGTACCGCTTGCATCCATATCCAAAGTGTGCCAGGCTGTATTCCCTGATAACGACGAATTGATGGATACTACGCCTGTGACGTATCCTTGTAAAAGGGCGCTCCCAAAGTCAGCATCAGTATTGATATGTTCCCAGATGAGGTTATTCTCAATGCCGCACCCTCCAAAAGTATTATCATCTCGCCAAAAAGCTCTCGCCTGGCCTAACACGTCGTCTTCCAACTCCTCTTTTTGTATCCGGATTGGAATCCCGCTTTGCTGAGAAATGATCAGGGTCGATATATCGGTGAAAACCTGGCAGATCGTCTGTTCTTCTTCCGCTGTGAAATCTCCGGCAAACTCCAAAGCAAAGTGCCCGGAACCTAAACTCTGCAGAAAAAGGAATCGTTTGCCCTGCCCCCGGCAGGCCCTCCCCAAAGAACGGGTTAGCATTTTTCATATCGTTTAGCTGGTTGGTTACAGAAAAGGCAACCGAAAAGAAGCCGGCGGCCCGAGCGCGCAAGTTGGATGGTTAGAACAAGCTGTAGAATATCGAAAGAAATGCAGGTACAAAATAGGGAGAACCGGCGAAACGGCAAAATATTTGATTGGAATTGCTGTCGCTTTTTTGCTTCAGCCAGGCAGTCTCCGGGAAGGGGATAGGCGGCATGACCCCTTTACTTCGGCACCTTAACCTCATACACCTTCCCGCTCCGGTTCGGCAACTTCGAATCCATCAGCCAGGGGTTGTACACTTTGAGCATGCGGTAGGTCGTGCCCTGCTCGCGGGCGAAATCCCCCAGGTTTTCTATGGTGCTGTTCACCTCTACGATCCGAAAATCATCCAGGGGCGGGTAGCGCTCGGCGTTGTCGAGGTAGAAGCCGAAGTCCTGCGGGCGGCTGAGGATTTCCTTGATGGCCACCAGGCGGAAGACGTAGCGGGAAGTTTCGGAGCCCAGGTTGAGGTCGAAGTAGGTTTCGGCGCGTTGTTCTTCCATTTCGCGGGTGATGCGCGACAGGCCGGCGTTGTAGGCGGCGGCGGTGAGGATCCAGCTGTCCAGCCTGCGGTAATAATCTTTGAGCAGCTTGCAGGCCGCCTCGGTGGATTTTTCCAGGTGGTAGCGCTCGTCGACCTCCCGGTTGGTTTCCAGGCCGTACTGTTCGGCGGTGCCGTTCATGAACTGCCAGATGCCGCGCGCGCCGGCGGGGGAGACCTCGTTGCGCAGGCTGCTCTCGGCCACGGCCAGGTATTTGAAATCCTCCGGGATGTCGTTTTCCTTCAGGATGCGCTCGATGACGGGGAAGTATTTGTACGCATTTTTAATGTTGAGGACGGTATTGGAATGCCAGTAGGTATTGACCAGCAATTCGCGGTCGAGCCGTTCGGCCACGTCGAAGTTGTCCATCGGCAGCCGTTCGCCCGCAAAATCGAATGGCTTGCTCAGGTCGACGGCCTTGATGACCTGCGGGATATTGTTGCTTTCCGGGCTGTTGTTTGTTGCCGCTTCTTCGCCCGGCTGGCCGGAATAGGAAGCAAAGATCGCGATGGTCAGGAACGCGGCCAGGGCCAGCGTGTAGTACTGTAGTGCTTTGTGATGCATGGTTCATGAGTTTTTCACGAAAGCGAGGGCGCTTTCACCGGGTCCGAAAGCAATTGTCCTGTGTTGTGTTGTCCTTTAATTCAGGGTTGGTGCGCTTAAACAATTCCTCCTGGCGTAACGCTATTGGCTGTTGGAATGATACAACAATATAAGGCTTTTTTTGGGAAAAAAAGAGGGCGTGTTTGATTTATGACGTGCGATGTGTGATGTGCGCCCGTCTTCCCGATAGCTATACGGCTTTTGCACTGTTTCTTACACTCCCCCAAGGCTTGAAAACGAGTTTCAAAAGCCGGGTTTAGGGTATTATACCCCATATGTTCTTTGACAATTTTAGGATAACCAAACCCGC
>JAGFJD010000089.1 GCA_024102975.1 Phaeodactylibacter sp.
ACGGCTTGACCTTCTCTTCCGGCACGATGTCCAGCCAGCAGATGTTCTCGCCCCCGTCGTTGTCGCGCACGCGCAGCTCGATGGTGATCGTGCGGCCTACGTCGCAGCAGTAGAAGTCCACGAACGGGCCCCACGGGCTGACCTGGTTGCCGCAGATGAACGGGATCACCCGGCCGAACTGGTCCAGCACCACGCCCGTGCGGCGCACTGCCAGGCTCACCTCGCCGCAGTTGTCGTTGGAGCCTTCGTCGATGTCTTCAGCATAGATGCGTGCAAGGTCCGCCCCGCCGATCGACACCGTCAGGTCGTCGTCGCAGATCGCCGTCGGCTCGACCAGGTCGCGGACCGAGAACGGGCAGTACTTGATTACCTTGTTGCCGCAGCCGTCCTCGACCGTATAGCGGAAGTAGTGCTCTCCGGCAGGGATGCCGCTGACCAGCCGCGTCGGCGCGTTCCAGGGGATCACCCGCACCACCACCGTGTCGGTGCGCGTGCCGGTCACCTGGCCGTACTGGTTCACCACGTCTACCTCTACTTCAGTTACAATTTCAGTGCGGACTTCCCAGTCCGAGCAGTTGTCCGTCACGTCCGGAAGCGGCACAGAGAAGCTCGCCGTGCACCCGAACGGGCTCACCGAGAACACCAGCGGGTCCAGGTCCCCGTCCCAGTCGTAGTCCTGGCCCGGGCAAGTGACAGACGGCGGCGTGTAGTCGCCCACTTTGATCACCTGCGCGTCGGTGGCGATGTTGTCCCCGTCGCACCAGTCGATCACCGTCCAGTCCCGCACGAACTTGAAGGCGCCCTCGCAGACGTTCACCCGCGCGCGGTCCACGAAGCTCGCCCCGATGTTGCAGTAGTCGTCCGCCAGGTTGAAAATCCCGCTCACCGTCACGATGAAGGGATAGCCGGTGTGGCTCGGGTGGGGGTTGCCGTTCGGCAGGGTGGCGAACTGCTCGTCGCACTCGATCGGCACCGTGCGCGGCGGGAACTCTACGTCCAGGTCCGTCGGCCGGTTCAAAGTGATCAGTTGCGTGCAGCTCGTCGAATTGCCTTTGTCGTCCGTGGCCGTGAACCGGCGCGTGATGACGATCGGCGCGCAGTCCCCGGCGCTGCTGTAGGTGTCGACAAACGACACGGAAACGCTGTTGTCGCAATTATCGGAAACCACCGGCCGGCCGGTTACGTCAAGGCTGGCGGGGTTGTTGAAGATCAGGTCGAAGTCTTCGCAGAACAGCGGCAGGGTCAGGCTCACGTCCCGCCGCGGCCACAATACCGTGGTGTTGATCACCATCGGCTCCCAGGTCTGCGGGTTCAGCACTGTAGTGGAGGAGAACAGGCCCACCCGGCCGTTCTCGTCCGGGCAGATGTCCACCGTATAGTCGCCCGAGCCGGCAGGGCCGGAGATGTCGTCGTCGGCCGCTACCCACAGGTAGTAGGTCTCCCCGGCGATCAGCGGCAGGCTGATGCGGATGTAGGTCTCGTCGTTGGCCAGGGGCGGCGTAACGTCGCTGATCGGCTCGTCCTGGAAGGCGATGATGTTCTCGCACGGGTTCGACGGGTTGAAGCCCCCCTGGAAAATCGCGATCGCGCTCTCGTCGATGGTCGAGCCGAAGTCGTCAGACACTAATATGGTGTAGTAGTCCGTCCGGTCTACCTGGAACGGGATCAGGTCGTAGTAGTGCACGCCCGGGTCGAGGCTCGAGGTCGTGCCGCCTCCGTCGATGAAGCAGGAGAAGTTCAGCGGCTCCATCTCCAGGTCGCCGTCTTCCAGCGTCCCTGTCTGCGTGAAGCAGTCCAGGATGGTCGTCCCTTCGTCCGTGTCGCCCGGGCAGTCGAGATCGGGACCGGCTTTATCTTCGCCGTTGATGTAGCCCCAGCAGTCTTCCCAGTTAAAGAAGGGGAAGCTCGGCGCGTTCGGGTCGACGTCGCCCAGGGTCGAGAAGACGAAGTTGGTGATCGTCGCTGTGCTGGGCGTAGCGGTGCCAATCGGCAGCAGGTCGTCGTCGTCTACCTGGAACAGGAGCACCCAGCCTGCTTCGACCGGTTGGTTGAAGGAGCCGGAGGCGGCGTTGGTTTGGGTAACGATGTTGGCGTTGTTCAGGTCGAAGATGAAGAAGTCGAAGTTCGGGTCGGCGCCGTTGTAGTTCCAGCTGAAGCTCAGGTTGCCGTCCTGCGGGATGACGATAGAAGCCAGCGCATAGTCAGTGGTCAGCGTCTGGATCGTCAGGGTTGTCGCCGTGAAGGAGACGTCGGCGATCGCGCCGGCGCCGCCGGATCCGATCACCTCTTCGACCGTCCAGTTGGCGGCGGCGAAGGGGCCGGAGCCGAAGCCGTTGAAGGTCACTGTCTGTTGAGCGCCGCCCTGGGACGGGCCGGTCAGGAGCGGGCCGACGTAGGTCACCTCATAGATGAACTGGCCGTGGCCGTCGAGGATATTGCCGTTGGTCGGGTCGTCGTCGGTGACGATGCTCACGCGGAAGTCGGACTCCTGCGCACAGCCGAAATCGCCTTCCAGGACCATGTCGGCGGAAATAAACCGCTGGCAGTCGTCATTCAGGGTGGCGTTGACCTGGTAATTGCAGATCAGGTTGGTGGGGGGAGGAGTGCCCTGCAGGACCGTGACCAGGAAGTCCTCGTCGCGGAAGTTGCCGGCGGCATCTTCAGCTGAGATTTGTACCTGGTAGGTGCCGGGCTCGAAGACGCCCATAAAGCGGTCGCCGCCGGCAGAGAAGATGGTGGTAAAGTCCGGGCCGTTGAAGGCCGTTACCGTAAATTCGGAACCGGGGGTAACCGGGTCGCCGGGAGCGGCGGCGAAATGGTCGCCGTCGCAATCGTCGGTAACCGTTACCTCAAAAAACACGATAGCCTGGTTTATGCCACAAGGATCCAGGTTAACCACGATATCCTGGGAAGGATACACGATGATTGGCGCCCACTGGTCGTTGGCGCACGGCCCTTGCGCGGACGCCTGCGGGGTGCCCATCCAACCGAAGACAAAAAGCATCGCTGCTGCCTTCAGCCAGTGGGGAAGAGAAATGAAAGTAAAATTCGTTCTTTCCATAAGATCACAATTTGCTTAAAAAGATTAGGTTATGTTAAACATCAAGGATTATAAACAGTTGCTATCATGCTGGCCTGCCGTGTATTGCGAACACGTTGTTGCCAGCGATTCGTTTTGCGTCGTTTAGGTCGTCGAAGAGGATGTGGGCGGGGTGAGTGAGTGAATGAGTGAATGAATGTCAACCTGCTCACACTGCCCGGATACTGGGTTTTAAAACGAATTTTGGCCGCGAAGTCAATGGAAGAAAGCATCGTTCAGCCTTCCTTGTGCTATCTGAAGCACAAACTGTATTCAAAAGACAAAGCTTTAAAGGCAAAAAGCGTACTTTAGAGGACGCACTCTTAATGCTTTTAAAGCGTAGTTTTCCTGAAATCAAATAAAGTGTACTGAAGAACCGGGGCATAAAAGAGTGGTTAGGTGTCGCTTTGTCAGGGCCGCCTGTTCTTCACGGGGCTGTTTCTGTCACTGGACAAAAGTAGTTTTAAAAGAAGTAATTGCCAAGCTTTCGGTTCTAATATTTAATTAATAATTATGTAATTACCCTATTGAGGGTACGAATGGAAATTAGAACTTCGTTTTACTTCCTGCCTGCCGTTCCTGAAACTTCAACCGGATGATCTCCTGTACCGGTTTGTCCTGAATTTTGGATTCCAGCCAGGAAATGATGTCCAGATAGAGGAAGGGCCTTCTTTCGAAAGGGTCTTCCTCGTGTTCCAGCAGTTTATCTCTCAGGAGGCAAAATTCCTGCTTTAGTTCTTCTTCCTGGATACGGGGTATTTTTCTAAGGAAGCGGAAGATTTCGCGCTGGACGGCGTGCAGGTCGTCCATTTTAGAGAGAAACCGGTAGACCGATTTGACCTGGTATTCCACCAGTTGGGAGTTGCCCAGTTCGAAGTGGGCGATCAGGTTGAGGATACGGGCGAAGCACTGTATGTCTTCCCGGTAATTCGGGTTTTTCTGGTTGATGATGAGGTTGAGGTAATCGATAGCCGATTCGTTGTCGCCGCTGCCGAAATAGAGGCAGGCGATGCGGTAGTAGAAGACCAGCACGCGGTGGTGATCCCAGTTGTAGGTATCTTCTTCGATGATGCGGGCCAGGCCGGGGATGATTTTCAGGCCCTCGGAGAAGGTGCCTTCCAGGAAATGCTTCTTAATGGTATGAATATATTTGAACAGGTAGAAAAGCCCCTCGATGTTTTTCACCTGCTCAATGTCATATTGACCGGGGAACCGGCCCAGTTCTTCCAGGGCGTCGACAAATTTCCGGTACTGCAGGGTATTGAACAGGGCGTTGAGCAGGTTGTGGAGGCCTTTAAGATAAAGCGGCGCATACAATCTGATGAGCTCCGGCCGTTCGCGAAAGAGCTCCACCCATTTCTGGGCGTAGCGGTAACACATGGGAAACTCCTGAGTGATATAGTAGTGCCACAAGTGGGCCTGGCAATAATATACCTGGCCGAAAAAGTCGAGCTGCTGATAACCGATATCCGGCAGGTGGGACTGGAAGAAGTTTTTTACCAGGCCGTAATCATTCTGGTTGCGGGCGTAGCCCATTTTGAGGTACAGGCCGTAGAGCTGGAGCGAGAGGTTGGAAAACAGGTTGATGTTGTCAACGGTCTCCTGCAAGCGGAGAGCCTCTCCTGCCAGTTCGTCGGCCCGGCCTTCGATGCTGCGGGTGATGTACTGGCCTTCAATGTGCTTTTCGAACTCGACGATTTCCAGGGCCAGGGTGTAGAACAGCCCGGCGCAGGCCCTGGATTTGGCCTTGTCGAGCATATCGAGGCTCTGGCGGTATAATCCTTTATTGTATAATACCCGGGCATAATCGATCATTTCCCGGAGCTGGATATCTTCGTTGTGGCTGGCATTGACCAGGCGGAGGCTGACCAGCAGTTGTTTGTACAGGTGAGCTTTGAGGTTGGACAACTGCCGTTTCTTGATCCCGGGAAGTTTCCGGAGGATCAGCGCTTCGTCGTACTCCTTGTATTTATCCAGGAAATCGAACAGTTGCAGGAAGAGGCTATCGTCGGAGGCCTGATTGCGGCGGACAAACAAGCGGAAATGGCGCTTTTCGGCCCGGGTGAGGGATTCAATTAAATAAAGAAGGTCTTCCGTTTTTTTTTGGGCATAATCACCCTGTTTTTTCTTTGCGTTAAAAAAGCGGGGGCGCTTATCCCCATCTGCATCCCCGGCAGAACTTCTGCCCAAACAAACATACGACAATCCGCATTATTTTTATATCTTTAGCATTCAAACATTTCTTCAAAAAAGAGTCCTGCTGCCATCTGAAGAAGGCCGGACAGGGAAGCCCACGAAATATTTATGTCTGGTTCCATAAACACATCAATGAATTCATGAACAAAGAATATCTGGAATTCGAAATAGAAGAGGAAGGGGTTTCTTTTTTCATCCAGCCAGTGGAGATAAAGGGGCTGAGCAGAGAAGCCGGAATTTTTCAGGAAGCCTCCTCGGAAAAAGAAGGGGAAGAAAAAAGTTTCTCTTCCTTCAGCAAAGCCCTTGGCCCAATCCGGTATATCGCCAATTCTTTCGTAGAAACCATGAAAATGTTATCCAGCCAACCGGAAGAGGTCGTTTTTGAGGCCAGCGTAGCCTTCACGCACGGGGGTAATTTGGTTTTCCTGAAGTCAGATGTAGCGACAACATTCAAAGTAATCATCAAATGGAAGAAGGAGAATGAAGCCAACACCAAAAATCCCTGAAAAAATCTATTCTGCGCTCTTCAAGTCCATCGTAAAGATAAAAAGTTCCCGTTCCTCTAACAAAGTTATCGGTACCGGCTTTCTGGCGGCCAGTTCTACAGAACATGGAATAATAGTGACTTGTTATCATGTGGTCAGGAAACACCTGGAGAACGGTTTAGCTGTCAAGGTTGAATTCCCGTTTCACAATAAAGAGATAACCACCGAGACGCTGTCCAGCTCTGTTGAACACGATATTTGTTGCCTGAAAGTAAGTGCCGGCGAGTTGCCGGCAGAAGCCAGGCCGGCGTTTTTGTGCGCTGGCTTCAGCGAAAGCCTGATCAACCAAACAGGCCATACGCTTGGGTTTCCCCGCGGATCAACCGCTCCCCTCGACGGCTGCTGTACGCTCAGGTACTACACCAATACGGCAGGCGTCGACATCCAGCGGATCGACCTGGCCGGAGACACCATTGATGTAGGTTCCAGCGGCAGCCCTGTAATCCTGGAGGACTTTCCCGAGTTCGGAGTCATCGGCATGGTCCGATACGTGAGCGACCTTAAAAAGAGCGCCTTCCTGGTTCCCGCTCCCTTCATAGTTGCCCACTGCCCGGAAATCGAAAGCATGCCTATTATCGAGCAGCGCCTGCCGGGCAGAAGCGGCTCTATATTTGCTTACATCCCCGAAGACACGCCCAGGGAGGAATGGGGGCTGGCGTTGCTGAAATATTGTAATGGCGAAGCCCTGAAGCTATACCGTGCATTGGCGTTGAAAACTCCGGGGGTAACGTTTAACCCTCACGTTTGGGACGAGATTTTCAACGAACCCGAAATGGACGCCCAAAGGGGGTTTGTTGACATCCGGGAAAAGGATACCGAAGAATACGTAAAACAGAAATTTTTCCGCTTGTTAAAAGACGGTGCCAAAAAAATCTGGATCATCGGAAACGCAGGGGTTGGGAAAACTACGATATTATACAATATCTTTTTCGCGTTCCTGGCGCAAGAGCAACCGCTTGTCCCTTTATTGCTACAGCCACAGGAACTCAACCAGAACGACCTTGAGGAACTAAAAAGCAGTGTGGCCCGGCCTCAAAAGCTTTTTGGCGCTATCCTGAAAATATGGCTTAAAAAGCGGAATATCCATCTGGAAACCTCCATCCTGGAAGAGGTGACCGAGCAGCTTTATTCTGCCATCGTCATTAGGGATGATGTCATCCTGCTTATCGACAGTTACGACGAACTGAGCCGGATGAAAATCCAGGTCGAAGTATTCAAAGATCTCTTCAAAATTTCCAGGCAATATGTCTGCGCTACCCGGCCTGAAACCTATAATTCAGGAATAGATGCCCATTATGCGATGACTATTAAATCGCCCTGGGACGTGGTAACCATAGAACAATACCTGGACAACAGGATGCCGGAACATCAATTTTTCACCAGAGGCTTCGTCCGCTACATCAGAAACAACGACAAAGTAGCCTGGCTGCGAAATCCCCGCTACATAAACCTGATTATCAACACCTTAAACAACAACAAACAATTATTACATTCAGATTACAGCAAGCTAATCAGCTATATTCAGACCGGGGAATACTTTCTTTTCAACTCCATATTTGAGTTTTCGCTGGAGAGGCTTCAACGAATTGTGGGCAAGCTCGAAGAAGCTGAAAAGATCAATGTCAAGTCCGCTCTGGTCCAGGTCGCCAAAGACCAGCTAAACTTCGGCAGCTTTTTGCTGGAAGACAAGGATGATGCTCCGGCCTGGCAACACATCCGGAAGATGTCTGACCTCGTCGATTTTCCGGTCAGGCTATCCAATGGTTATCAACTCAGGCTTTTGAACCAGAATATCGTCGATTTTCTTATTACGGAATCCCTTGTCAACCAGATTTACTCCTCCCATTCAGAGATCGAATTCACTCACCTCTGGAGTAGCAGCCTGATTACTTATATGAGTGAATACATTCATCAAAGCAAACGTTACAATTTAGGCCATTTGAACCGGGAGGTGTCCAGGAAGATCGATAAATGCCGCTTTGAAAAGGAAAGCCCGGAAGGTGGATTCCGCGAATTCGGCATGGAAGAAACGTTTCCAGGTTTTGACAAAAAATACCAAGCCATCAACTTGATCCAGTTAATCATTTACCTGGAAGCAGTGCAACTGGCCACAGCCCAAAAGGCGGAGCTGCAGGAAGTGAGAAACCAGATAGTCATCACGCCCAGTCAAGTATCCTTTCATGAACTATACCTATTTGGGCTGGATTTAAGCGAATTGCAGGCTCGGGATTGCAACTTCTCGGGAAGCCTCCTGGAAAAGGCCAACCTCGAGCGCGCCCAGTTCAAAAACTGCAATTTCCGGAATGCCAATATGCGCCAATGTTCCGCCAACTGGTCTAAGTTTGAAGACTGTGTTTTTAATTTTCTGGAAACGGATCAAAATAATTCAGCCATTAAGGGGATGTTGATCCAGGGGGCAGAGTTCCTGGATTGTGAACACGAGGCCAAAGATGACCTGCGAGCTATAGGCGAGAAGGAATTCCAAAATCACGGGGCCATTGGAAAGATATCCAGATACTCGAGCCCATTCGGCGCCCGCTTTTTCGAGAACATGAAAATCATGCTCGGAGATGGGCTGGAGAAAGCCGAGAAGAAGTACGCCGCTTATATTCAGGATGCTATTGACACTTATGCAAACCAGGGGAAACAGCGCATCTTACTGATCGACCTCATGGCAGGAGGCAACAATAAGCGCCTCAATATGCTCTTTAAGAGAAACCCCATGCTCAGCATCCTGGCCATTGACCGGGATACCCGGCAGTTCTCCCACGTCGTCGACAAAGTAGGCAATCGCCTAAGCCCGGTTGAAATCGAAATAAAAGGGAAGGTAAACCTGGATTATCTGGCCGGCCAGTACCTCAACGCTGAAAATGGGAAAGTAGACCTGATCATTGGGAAAAAAGCCCTCCATGAAATCCCCAGAGACCAGCAAAGAGAACTGCTGGCAGATTGTTATGCTTCGTTGAACGACGGGGGCAAGATCATTTTATTCGCCGACGCGCCAATATGCCTCAGCAACGAAGGCTTTTCAAAATTAGAAGCGACCAGGAAAACAATAAGGGAAAACCCAAAAGACATTCTGCGGTTACGCCAACTCCTCTTTCCTGACGACTCTACATCCCCTATGTTTACCGATAGCCTCGAAGATTGCGCTATTTTTTCCAATTTATGGATTCTGATGAAGGATCACGCGAACAACAATATCCACGAGTTCGAGAATCGCTACTTCAGCAGCCTTTCCGAACTCAAACACTGGGCAGAGGAACTAGGCCTGAAAATCTGCAACGACCCGGGAAAGGACAGGTTTTTCTATAGCCTGAATTCCCGGTTGTTTAACGAAGTGGGAATAAACAAAGCCGGAATCTTCCTGGAAAGGAACGGCTATACGATCAATCCGAAAGATACGCCTTTGCTCAGGGATTATTTAACCGGTTCAAAGCGGCCGGAATTTCAATTGTTCACCAATTTTGCTGAACATCATCTTTGGGGAGCGAAGAATTCTTCAAACCAGCCGGACACGGCTTTGGGCCGAAAGCTGGATGCTCAAAAGGAAGAAATAAACTTCGGGAAAATTTTCGAACCGTTAAATGCTATATCCCTGCCCTTTTACACCGGCATCTCATTTAAATTCAGCGTACACATTTTGGTATTCGAAAAAGCCGGCTAATCTGTAAAGAGCGGGTTCAGGTTTTCCCATAGAGGCATTTTCCGGCCCAGCCCCCTGTCCCTGGCTTCGTCGTAAACGCTTTTTGCGATGGCTACGTCGGATATCCCAATGCCCATAGCGCAGAAAATGATGTTTTCCTCTCTACTCCTGCCGCTGACTTTCTCAGCGACCAATTCACCAAGATTCCCCTTGATTAACCCCATATTGAACTTTCCTTCCTGATGCATGAGGGCCGGCGTTAAGTTATTTCTATGCCGGATGGCTTCCCAATCGTCAACGAACATGTAGGTAAACTGATTCAGGAATTCATAGGTACACTCATTACCGGAAAAATGGAAGTAAGTTGTTCCCGGTTTTATTTTTTCAGTTGTAATCAAAGGAGCATTCGAAGTCGTTCCTGAAATGAGGATGTCAACATCTTCAACTGCTTCCTTTATAGAATCCACCAGGCATATCTCCGCGCTCGCGCCATTCATCATCTCCTTCATTTTCAGGCCGTTTCTCCTCGTCCGGTTAAAAGCATATACCGTTTCGATATTTTTAAAGGCATTGAGAAATCCTTTAACGTGAAACCGTATCTGGACTCCCGCACCGACAACGCCCAGTTTCCTGGAGTCTTTCTTGCACAGGTACCGCGCAGCCAAGAGGTTAGTGCCCACAGTCCGCATCGCACTGATATAAGCCCCTTCCATAATACACTGAGGCAGGCCTGTATCCGGGTCATTGAGCACGATAAGGGCCGTCGCTCTTGGCAAGCCTTTGTTACGGTTGGCAGGAAAGCCACCGATCCATTTTATGCCCAATGCCCTGATGTTGCCCCCGACATACGCAGGCATAGAATTTATCCTGCCCGTCGAAGTTTCCGACATGGCATCCCCCCATCTTATTACGCTTTTGTGGGGCAACACGAAGTCCTTGCGGTAGTGGCAATCAAACACTTGTTCCAATTTCCGGATAATATTCTCGAATTCCAGCGCTTTGCACCGGATAATTTCGTCGTGCGTTAGGTACAGTAGTTCGACCACAGGCGCAGATTTTTTTATTTTTTGCTCTCCAATAAATAGTTTACAAGCCCTCCGCACTTTAACATGTCAGCCAGCCAGGGGGGGATTGGAGGAAACTTTTCCTCAAAACCTGGAGAAGTCAACTTGCTGAGTGCCCCTTTTGCCAAGTCGACCTTCAGGACATCTCCCGTGCATATCCTTTCGGAAATTTTCGGGACTTCTACAGCAAATAAACCAAGATTCCAGGCGTTACGGTAAAAAATCGGATGAATGGAATCGGCAACAATACCGACTATGTTGTGCAATTTTAGAACCTCCACTGCAAACTGCCGGCTGGAGCCGGCACCCATTCCCGCCCCGCCGACCACGATCTGGCTTTTTTTCAGCTCCCTTTTTTTGATGTCCAAGTTTTTGAAGCCATACTCCAATAAAATATGGTTGTATGCCTGGCTACCCTTCTGTATGTTGTCCATTAACAAGATGGCTTCGCTGGGGAACAGCAAATCTGTATTCACCTGACTGCCCAAATGGATTACCTGGCCCTGATACTCCATGATATTTTCGTTTTTTTACAATCCATCGATCTTGCCGGCAATTGCGGCCTTTGCGACAACTCTCGGAGATGCCAGATAAATCCTGGCATCGGAATCGCCCATGCGGCCTTTGAAATTCCTGTTCCCCGTGCTGATACAACGATCTCCTCTGGACAAGACCCCGCTGTGGCTCGCCAGGCAAGGGCCGCAGGTTGGAGTAGTGACAACAGCGCCGGCAGCAACGAGTTTCTGTATTATGCCTTCCTCCAGCCCCTTAAAATAGACCTCCTGGGATTGTGGAGATACTATCAGGGACACCCCCGGAGCGACCTGTGCCTCTCCTAAAACCGAAGCTGCTTCCCTCAAACCGAGAAGCCCCCCGCCACTGCAGGTTCCGATGAAACAATAATTGATGGGGATTCCAAGACTTTCGGAAAGCAAATGAATATTAAAAGGATCGTCCGGCCAGGCTACCAATGGCTGGCGCACATCGCCCACATCCATTTTGAAAATGGTATCATAGGCAGAATCTTCCAGAAAAGCCTGGTGGCCTTCCACATCTCTTCTATCGACAAATAAAGCCGTTACCACCCCGCACTCTGCCGCCAGGCTTGCCATAACCATCCGGCTGTCCCGGTCCAGGCCCGGTTCGGTGCAATCCCAGAATTCCAACATCTTCCCTACCAAGCCTTCTGAACCGAATTCTCTCATCAGGTGGAACATGACGTCTTTAGCACTTATGGCATCCAGAAGCCGCCCCTTCAGGATCACCTTTACCGTCTTGGGCACCTGAAACCAGGTTTTGCCGAACCGGAGCGTTGCGACCATTTCCTCGACCCCTATCCCCAGGGCCATTACTCCGAAAGCTCCGGCAGTAAGGGTGTGGCTGTCCGTTCCCAGCAATATTTCACCGAATTGCAGATCGACGGCATCAGCAAGAACATTGTGCAATACTCCGGCTTTCTGGGGGCCAAAGAAATTAGGGCTGAATTCGCCCACCAGTTCTTTGTAATTCTGAAAGAAGTTGGCGGTTTTCACATCCCTGGCCGGGAAATTCCGACCGCAAGTCGCATAAACCCTGGAAAAGTCAAACTCATGTCGAACCCGTTGATCTTTCAATTGACGAAGGACGTGAGCGCCCAATGCATCACAGAGCAGCACCCTGTCTGGATGAATAAATAAAAAATCGCCCGTTTTTACAGTTTGTCTTTTTTTTGAAGATAATATCAGTTCAATTGCTGGCATATCCTTATAATCTTGTTAGTCCTGTCTAACTATACTTATTCGACAACTCCCGGTGTTAGCGCTGTGAAGCCGGCACCCAATCGCCCCAATACCGCCTGGCACCCTCCAGCCCTAAGTGTACCATCCCCTTTTTGCCATTATAACCGTGTTCCAGGTTGGTGCCGTATACTCCAACTGCATTGAAACCAATATCCCAGGCGATCTGGGCGAGTTCTGCAGTCTCGATCCCCGACCTGACAGTATCTATATCCACGGCCAGCCCGATGGCATGGAAATTGTTGCGCCCTCTGATGCTCCGGTTAAAGTCCGCGCACTTATACAAATACTTCAGGTATAACTTTTTCCCCATGCGCCGGGTGAGTTCTTCCAGTAATTCCAGGAGTTCCTCCCTGACAACCAACCGGTTGCCACAGCAGGACTCGCCCGGGCAAGGGGCATCTCCAGGATTTTCAAATATTGCTTCAAGCCGCGTTGTATCCATAATTGGCTGTCAGGCTTTTAGAGATATTCGGAGGCTCCTTTTGGAGATAAAAATGGCAATCCGGCAAGCAGGAAAGGGACGTTTTTCAACCCAAAGGGCGACCTCCAAACATGCTCTTGGCATTATGCCAGTGAATCCTCTTTTCTGTACGTCTTAAGCAATTCCAGCCTCTCCGCTTCGGAAACAACCTGATGCGTTTGAGGATGGATGGCTTCCATTGCTCCATTGACCAACCTGGTAAGGAGCTGTCCTGGAGCTATGAACCAGGGCATAAACTGCGGGGTATCCAGTATGCCGGTCCGGACTGCCCGCCCAAGGACAGCCGGATTTAGCCAATTTTTTTCCATCCGTCCGGCTAGTTCTTTTATGGCGCCGAGAAGGATTTTTGTTTCCTTTACCAAATGGTTTTTTCTTTGGATCACCTCCGGATCGAATTTCACGTCAGGGAAAGGGTTTTCAATAGCATTGGACACAACCTTCCGAACGATCTTACAGCTTTCGATCAACTCCTTGGTAGTAGTAGCCCGGTTGGCCTCGCAATAGGCCACTACATTGATCAGGTCCGGTTGCACAGCCATTTGCAACATCGTGGAGGAGGCAAGGTGCCCCTTGGCAGCTTCCTCATCCGGAGGGAAACTCAGCAAACCGGCTCTGGGCATCCTGAAGATTTTAAAGTTATCATCCTCCAGAGGCGTTATCATTTCAAGAGAAGCCAGTATCTTGGCTAAATCCATTTTGAACGAGGCTTCGCCCGGAGTGTTGAACATCAACTGGGCAATATGGTACTTCACTCCAAGCTTTTTGCATATAGAAGCGCTGATGAAAGAAGAGGCAACAAATATTACGTCGTGGGCACCTCTCATAGCCCATTGGTGTGGATCCAGGATTTCCACAGGTATGTCGCGTACTCCATGCCAGGCTATACATTGCTGGTGGGTTTGAATTGATTCTTCCAGCCCCATCGGACCGCGGCCGTCGAGTTGGTTGTACCAAAAGATCGGAACGCCGGTAGAACAGATGTTAATGGTGCGGTGAAATATATCCGCCAATTCGATCAGGTTTCTGGTTCCACAATAGGTGCGCAGCAACGGATAATTGCCGCATCGGCTTGCCGCGTAAATCCGGACCAGGTCCGCTTCCGCCCTGACGGGGACTCCCCCCGCCCCTTTCTGCGAAGGAGTTTGCAGCTCGGGGTTGAAGAAATTCTCTTGCGCGTCCTGGTCTGTGCCCAGGCAAATGACATCCAGCACTTCGGCTTTCGCTATTTCCTCCACGCCCCGGATCGTATCGCCGACTGTGGGCCGGCCAAAATGGTGGCGAAGCAATGGATAAGGCCTCTTTTTCCTCCACCTGTCTACCATGTTCAAATCCTTCAAGGCTTCCGCGTTTGCCCCTCTTGGTTCGTCCTTTATCTGTTTAAGGTAACGGATGATATCTTCTTTCTGAGAATTCCCGTCAAATATCGCATCGAAGAATTGAAACGGCCGGGCCAGTTGTGCCACCGGAGTAGTCCCGCCCAAGGTATATCTGACCTCAAAATCGAAGTTGGCTGCCTGTACGGATTTGATGAATTCCCGGATAGCAGCCTTGCCTGTTTCCGGAGTCAGGCGATAGCCAACAGCAACGAAATCGGGCCTGTACAACCGAATCTTTTGTATTATTTCTTCCGGTTTTAAGGCCGGCCCAAGAAAAATGGTTTTGAAGCCCAGGTCTCTCGCCAGGCGCAAAAAGTGATGGACGCCCCATACATGAACGCATTTAGACAGGGAACAAGCAACAATGGTTTTGTTCATATTTTTTACTTGTGTTGGGAAAATTCATCCTCCCGGTGTCAGGGCCAATACTGCAGAATATCCGCCGTCCGGGCTTCAATGCTTGAAAACTCTTTTTGAGTGAACTTGAAATCTTCTCGAAAATGCGCACCCCGGCTTTCTTCTCTTTGCAATGCGTTTCTGACGATCAGCTTCGATATCCGGATCAGGTTCTTCAGGTCAATACTGTTCTGTATCTGGTGGGCGGCTCTGGCCCCTGAACCATAGGACAAGGATTTTGCCTTTTCTTCCAGGGATTCAATAATACCGCCCATTTTTCTCAAGTCCGCTTCATTTCTGATGGGCCCTGCATACCTGTACATATGGTGCCTCAGTTCCGTGAGTAAATGTTCCGGGAAGAATGCGCCTTCTCCTTTCAAGAAATAGGAACCATTCGCCTGAGGAGAATCCTCCGTTCCTGAATACGCTGCTTGCCGGGCAGCCGATCTGCCGGCAATCCGCCCGAATACCAGCGCTTCCGACAGGCCGTTGCCGCCCAGGCGGTTGGCGCCGTGTACTCCGCCTGCCGTCTCCCCCGCAGCGTAAACTCCTTTGAGGCAGGTCGCCGCATTTTTGTCGATGGCCAGGCCGCCCATCATGAAATGAGCAGTTGGACGAACAAAAATCTGCGTATGTGACGAGGGGTCATATCCTGCCTGGATGAGCCGCTGCCGCAACGCAGGGAACTCTTTGATTATCTGGTCTCTACAGGCCGAAATATCAAGTATCACAGACCTGTCGTCAAAACACCTCCCGGCAATTATCTCTGAAAAAATGCCTCTTGCCACCTGATCCCGGGTAGCCACTTCTCCATCCGGATGGTAGTTGAACATAAACCGTTCGCCATCCTTGTTCAATAAGGTGGCACCTTGAAACCTCATATTTTCCCCGATCAGGGCACCATCCATTGTGAGGGCAGGACATGCCAGGCCTGTGGGATGGAACTGCACAAACTCCAGGTCGATAGCTGGTATCCCGGCTTCCAGTCCCAGGACTATTCCATCGCAGGTCTTATCATGAGCGACGGCTGTCGGTGCGTACATAGAAGCGCCGCCGCCGTCGGCAAGAACTACTGCTGTTGCATGAAAATCGACATACTCAAGAGTCCCGGAATCGAGCGTACGGACGCCCTCCAACTCGCCATTCCCATCCTTGAGTATTTTTATGGCACGAAGCCCGGTAAAAATCTTCACCTTTCTCTCGCTGACGAGCCGCATGATTTCATTGCCCAAAGCTTTCTGAATGTAAAAACCCAACCTGTCGTCAAGGAACACCGCCCGGGGGAACTCACAGCCTCCGTACGGGCGCGTAAGAAGGTTGCCATCCGCTCCTCGTTCGAATTCTACACCCAGTTCCGTTAACCACGGAATTAAATCCAAAGAACCCGCACACAGCGCTTGAATCAGATCAAGCTTGCCAGCGTATGCGCCTCCCCGATAGGTGTCTCTAACATGGGATTCTATCGAATCGCCAGAACTTACGGCCGAGTTGAAGGCATTGGTTTTCCACGTACATCCTCCGGCGGAAACCCACCGAAAACTATCGTAAGCATACAAGCTTTTTGTTACAACAAAAACCCTTGCGCCATATTGACTCGCTTCGATCGCAGCCGACAACCCTGCCGCTCCACTGCCGACAACTACCACTACGCCTTTTTTTTTCACTGGAAACTATCCATTTAGGGGATGGTAATAAAATGTGGGAAATATTATGAGTTAAATAATTTCTCAAATTTAATGATTTAAAATTAACTTAGCGAAAGCATTAGCATTTTTTAAATAGAAAAGATTTACAAATATCCCATGACATCTATCAAAAAGACCAAGATCGCCGTGCTGGGCGGCGACGGCATCGGCCCGGAAGTCACCCGGCAGGCCATCAAAGTGATGGACGCGGCGGCCGAGCGCTTCGGCCGCTATTTCGAATATTGCTTCGCCGACGTCGGCGCGGCGGCCATCGGGCGAACCGGCGACCCGCTGCCGGACGTCACCCTGCAGGCCTGCCTCAATGCCGACGCCATCCTCTTCGGCGCCATCGGCGACCCCAAATACGACAACGACCCCACCGCCAAAGTGCGCCCCGAACAGGGGCTGCTCCGCCTGCGCAAAGAGCTGGGGCTCTACGCCAACATCCGGCCGGTAAAGACTTACGAGCGCCTGTTGCACCTGTCGCCCCTGCGGGCAGACCGCGTGAAAGGGGTCGACATGGTCATCTACCGGGAACTCACCGGCGGCATTTACTTCGGTGAAAAGGGAACCGCAGCCGACGGCCAACAGGCCTTTGACACCTGCACTTACCATGTGGAAGAGATCGAGCGCATCGCCCGGCTCGCTTTTGAACAGGCCCTGCTCCGCCGAAGGAAGGTGACGCTGGTCGACAAGGCCAACGTCATGGAAACGTCCCGACTGTGGCGCAAGACCGTCCAGGAACTCGCCGCCGGTTACCCCGATGTAGAACTGGATTTTATGTTCGTGGACAATGCCGCCATGCAGCTGATCCAAAACCCGCGGCAGTTCGACGTGATCCTGACTTCCAACATGTTCGGCGACATCCTCTCCGACGAGGCCAGCGTGCTGGCCGGCTCGCTTGGCCTGCTGCCTTCGGCTTCCATCGGCCTGCACACCTCCCTGTTCGAACCGATCCACGGCTCCTATCCGCAGGCCGCCGGGCAGGATATCGCCAACCCCATGGCGGCTATCCTCTCCGCCGCCATGCTGGTGGAAAGCCTGGGCATGCCGGAAGCCGCCACCGCCATCCGGCTCGTCATCCAGCACATCCTGGAAAAAGGCATCGGCACCCCCGAATTGCAGCCCGCTATCGTCTACGGTTGTTCTCAGATCGGCGACCTGGCCGCTCACCTGGTTGCCGAACCGGGGGAGGAAATCCTGGTCCGGGAAGATAAACTGCAGCAGAAGGTGTCGACGATTATCTAGTGCTTCGCGCATTAAATAAGGGGGCAGTTATTGGTTATACTGGCGAACGCGTGGTTTTGTCAGGAACAAAACCAGCGATGCCAGTCATTTTTATGGAATCTGGTGGTTTTCGCGTCTATACTCATAGAAGCATTTGTTAACTAAAAAGCCAGAAACTATGGAATACCTTTGTTTGGAAAAGCTAATAACAATATAGCCATTCAACAATCACCCCCTTGAAGCCACCATCAGACATACTCAAGCAATACTGGGGATACGACAGCTTCCGCCCGCTGCAGGAAGATATCATCCGGTCGGTGCTGGACGGCAGGGATACGCTCGCCCTGATGCCAACCGGAGGCGGCAAATCCATATGTTTCCAGGTGCCGGCGCTGTGCCGGGAGGGCATCTGCATCGTCGTCTCTCCCCTGATCGCTTTGATGAAAGACCAGGTGGAAAACCTCCAAAAGCGGAACGTGCCGGCGGCGGCCGTATACTCCGGCATGCACTACCGGGATATCGACCGCATCCTGGACAATTGCGCCTACGGCAATACCAAGTTGTTATACCTTTCGCCGGAACGGCTGACGACCGACCTGGCCCGGGCCCGCATCCGGAAAATGAACGTCAACCTGCTGGCGGTGGACGAAGCCCACTGCGTCTCCCAGTGGGGCTACGATTTCCGCCCGCCTTACCTGCAGATTCCCGAGATCAGGGAGCTGGTGCCCGAAGCGCCCATCCTGGCCCTGACGGCGACGGCCACGCCGGAAGTGGCCAGAGACATACAGGAGAAGCTGGCCTTCCGCAAGGAAAACCTGCTCCAGAAGAGCTTTGCCCGCGCCAACCTCTCCTACTCCGTCCTTTACGAAGAAGACAAGCTAAAAAAGCTGGCCGACATTCTCCGGCGGGTGCCCGGCACGGGGGTCGTCTACGTCCGCAGCCGGCGCCGGACCAAAGAGATCGCCGGATACCTGAGCCGGCAGGGCGTCAGCGCCGACTATTACCACGCCGGACTGGATGCCGGGGAGCGGGCAAAAAAACAGGACGCCTGGATGGCCGGCCGCAAGCGGGTCATCGTCAGCACCAATGCCTTCGGGATGGGCATCGACAAGGCGGACGTGCGCGTGGTCGTCCACATGGAACTGCCCGACAGCCTGGAGGCCTACTTCCAGGAGGCCGGGCGGGCCGGGCGGGACGGCAAAAAGGCTTATGCGGTGCTGTTGTACCATGCTGCCGACCGGCTGAACCTGGAACGGCAGTTTGAACAGTCCTTCCCGGAACTGAAAGAGGTGCGGCGGATTTACCGGGCGCTGGGCAGTTATTTTCAACTGGCCGTAGGCGGCGGCGAAGGGCAGAGTTACGACTTTGACATCGTGGAATTCGCCCGCAATTTTCAAATTAACATCGTGGAGGCCTTCAACTGCCTGAAAATCCTGGAGCAGGCCGGTTGGATCGTGCTCACCGAGGCCGTTTTTGTGCCTTCCAGCCTGATGATCAAGGTGTCTAAAGACGCCCTGTATGACTACCAGCTCCGGCATCCGAAAATGGACCGCCTGCTCAAGGCCATCCTGCGCACCTACCAGGGAGCGTTCAACCATCCGATCAACCTGCGGGAAAGCCAGCTGGCCCGCTTCCTGAAAATGCCGGTGGCCGGACTGCGGAACGCCCTCCAGAAACTAGCCTCGGACGGCATCGTTGAGTACCAGCCCCAGAAGGATACGCCCCAGGTCATCTTCATCAAGGAACGGGTGGACGCCGACAACCTGCTGATCGACCGCAGCCTCTACAAATTCCGCAAGAACCGGCAATACGAGCGGATTCAGAAGGCCATTGCCTACGCCGAAACGCCGGTGTGCCGCAGCCGGCAGTTGCTGGCCTACTTCGGGGAAACCGATGCGCCAAAATGCGGCATCTGCGATGTTTGCACCGGGCGCACAAAAGCCGAACTCTCCACGGACGACTTCGAACGATACAAGGAGAAAATTGAGCTGCTGCTGAAAGACGAGCCGCTGGCCCTGGAGCAGGTCGTCGAATCTTTTGCCCCCGGGCGGCAGGAGCAGGTGCTCAGAGCGCTGGGGTACCTGCTTGATGAGGGTTTTTTGGAGCAACAGGGGGAGAAGTTGGTGTGGAGAGGAGGTTAAAAGCCTATACCTACCCAAAAAATTTGACTCATACCTAAAAGCAAAGGCGCCAATATTGTTGACGCCAACCAAAAATTAATTTGCAATTTATTCTTCATTTTAACCCTTTTTTACTTCAAAGGTGCTGGTGCATTTTTGAAATGTTTGTATTTGCCAAGCAAATGACCTATAAATACCGTGAAGGGAAAAATGACTTTCTTGACAAATGGAGGAATTACCTTAACATCGTATTCCGTACGATACTTATTAATTAGAAAAGCACTGTCAAAAGGGTCTCCTTCGGGTTTACCGGCTTTATCCATGGAAGCATATAATCCTGTAAGGAAATAATCCAGAGAATTAGCTGGTTTAACCCAGCCTTCGCATTCCAAAATGTCTTGTCCGGCATTCCAAAAGCGGTGCATTTGTCCTCTTGGAAATAAAACAGATTCTCCTTCCTGTAAAAATTTTTCTTCCTCGCCATCCACTTGATAGCCCATCCTGCCTTTCAGAACAGTAAGACTTTCATCTTGCTTAAAGTGCACATGAAAGACAGGTCCGGCACCGGGCTGGACTTTATTGTACACAATCATTTTGGATACACCATCTTCTTCCACTACGGAATGGAAAGTGAGTTCCTCACCAGTGAAGTTTTTAATAATGTGCGGATAGTTAAATGGATATTTCATAACACGGTTTTTTGGCAAAAATAGTACATTGTACTACATTTGACAAGAAATGACGGGAAAAATTGTACGTTGTACTAAAACATTTCTTAAATGACTGATATAGAGATTCTTAAAAAAGCATTGAGTTTGTTTAATGAAAAGGGATATGCCCATGTCGGGATGCGGGAATTAGCCCGAGAGCTTAATATAAGTCCCGGAAATCTGACCTATTATTTCAAGAAGAAAGAAGATGTTCTTGTTGCTCTGCTGAATCAATTCTCAATCAGGAATACCCAAACTATTGAATCTTATTTACAACTAGAGCCTTCAAATGCCAATTTTCTTCGACTCATGCGAAACATATTTGAGAATCAATTCATGTTTCGTGGTGTATATGTTGGAAATCAGTTTTTTCCTGTGGTTGTAGTAGAGAAAAAAGTATTCGATTACCAGAGTGTGGTAAAAAAACGGAAAGCTGTCTATCAGGAGATATTTTCTTCATTAGGAAAAGCAGGTCACCTTCAAGTTAACGATAAAGATGTTTCATTTTTAGTGTCCTTTATTACACTTTTTGGCAGATTTTGGATAACAGAGGCCACTCTTTTTAATAAATCACCGAATAAAGACGAAGTAATTGAACACTATTTGTCCCTGTTTGCTCGCCAGTTATCGTTATTCTCAACAGATGTCGGTAAAGCATCAATTAAAATGTATGGAATAAAGTTTTAAGAGTGGAGCATCGAGACTTGCTTCCACGTCATCAAATCCTTTTTGGAATTGGCCAACTTTTCTGCCTACACCGTCAACGGCCAGCATAGGGGTTGTAAAAAAAGGTCGAAAGTAGACAGGATTAACAAGATTTACAAGATGTAGTGGCTTGCGCCACAAAGGTGTACATATCCTGAAAATCTTGTTAATCCTGTCTTTATACACTTATTGCACAACCCCTATGTTTTGTTTATGCTTTTTAAAGTTGCAGCACCTGTATCCTAACACTTTTAGCTTAGGATTTCTACACGGAGCACATGATTCAGACCATGACATTCACCATAAAGAAACAGAACATAACGGAAAACCCCTATATTCACCGCCCTATGCCCCGCATCCTCTGCACCGTCACCAACGACCTGACTTACGACCAGCGCATGATCCGCATCTGCGCCAGCCTGGCCCGGGCGGGCTATGAAGTGCTTCTGGTGGGGCGGCAGCGGCCGGCCTCCCGCCCGCTACAAGCGGTGCTTTTTCAGCAGAAGCGCCTGTCCTGTTTCTTCGAAAAGGGCAAGCTTTTTTACCTGGAGTTCAACCTCCGCCTCTTCCTTTTGCTTTTGGCCACGCCTTTTGATGTGGTGTGCTCCGTCGACCTGGACACCATACTGTCCGGTTTCCTGGCCAGCCGCCTGAAAGGGAAAACCTGTGTCTATGACGCCCATGAGTACTTTACCGAAGTGCCGGAGGTAGTGCGCCGCCCGGCGGTGAAGCGCGTCTGGGAAGCCGTCGCCCGTTTTGTTATCCCGCGGCTGCGGTATGCCTATACCGTGGGCGCCGGGCTGGCCCGGCAGCTGGAGGAACGCTACGGCACTCCCTTTTCGGTGATCCGCAATGTGCCGACGGCGGTTTCTCCGGCGGAGGGTATAATTTCGGAACCCGGGTTGCCTGTCATTTTATACCAGGGCGTCCTGAATGAAGGCCGTGGCCTGGAGTTCGTCATCGAGGCCATGCAGGAGGTGGAGGGCGCGGAGCTTTGGCTGGCCGGCGAGGGCGACCTGTCGGCGGCGCTGCGCCGGCAGGCGCAGCGCCTGGGCCTGGAAAAAAAGGTGCGCTTCCTGGGTTATCTGCCGCCGGCGGAGCTGCGGGTGCTGACTCCCCGGGCGCACATCGGCCTGAACCTGCTGGAGAACAAGGGGCTGAATTATTACTACTCGCTGGCCAACAAGGCTTTCGATTACATTCAGGCCGGCGTGCCTTCTATCAATATGGCTTTTCCGGAATACATCGAACTCCAGAAAGAATACGGCGTATTTGTGCTTTTGGAGGAGCTTACGGCCGCTGCCGTCCGCCAGGCCATCGACAAGCTGCTGCAGGATGAGGAGCGGCACAAACGGATACAGGACAACTGCCGAAAGGCAAGCAGGAGCCTGAACTGGGAAAAAGAAGAGGCCAAATTGCTGGCTTTTTACGAAAAAATCCTTCCGCCCGGATATTGAGCCTTGCTCACACCTCCTCCAAAAAGAGGCTCAGCTTGTAGAGGTCAAAAAAGAAAAGCCGGGGGCCGGGGGACAGCAGGTTGCGCAGCAGCAGCGGGCGCAGGAGCGACAGGAAAGCTCTTGCCGGCCGGAGGGCGCCTGCTCTTTTCAGCTTTTCGTAGAACAGGGAGAGCCGGGTCTCGATACCCGCTTCGGAGTGGTACAGAAAGGCCAGGTTGCGCACGCCGGCCCGGGTTTTCTCCAGAAAAACAGCAGCCGGCTCCAGGCCGATGTGCAGCAGGGGGTTGTCCAGGTGGCGGATCGGAACACCCCGGTTGCGGAGTTGCATGCCGAAAAGGGTATCCTCGTGGCCATAGTGCCGGAGGCGCTCGTCGAAGCGGATCTCCTGAAAAACGGCGGCGGGAATGAGGAAGTTGTTGGTCATGAAGTGATGATAGGGTTGCTCACAACGCCGGGCCGGCGGCATTTGTTCCCGGCGGGAACCATACAGCCAGTGGAGAAACAGCTGCGGATCAGCAGGCGGCTCCTCTCGGTAGGCCCGGCCGCCGTAGAGCAGGCTCCGGCCGTCCAGTTCCCGGGCGTAGCGCTCCAGGTAGGCGCCGTCCGGCACCTCCGAATCGCAATCCAGGAAGAGCAGGTAGCTGCCCCGGGCGGCATCGGCCAGGGCGTTCCGGATTCGGGAGCGGCCCAGGTTGGCCGGCAATTCACGATACCGGACGGAGGGAAGCCGGCTCACTTCCCGGTTCAGCGCTTTCCAGCGTTCCTCCGATCCATCGTCAAAGCAAAGGATCTCGGCCGGAAGAGGCAGGCCGGCGGATTGCCGGCTAAGCTCGTTCACCAGTGCCCGCACATCGAAGTTATAGATGGGTATAAGAATGGATAGCATAGAACGCGAAATTAGGGCAGGGCCGGTTCAGCTTCTTTCTGTGGCACGGTAGCCGACACTATTATCGAAATTTTTGGGGAATATTTACCGGCTATCCGGCCTTATTTTCAAAAAAATGACCAGGTTTACGGACAATTTCCTAATTTAGGACAGGATGAACAGGACGTACCGCTTTCAAGCGGTGCGTTTTTATAGACAGGATGTACAGGATGAACAGGATGAACAGGACGTACCGCTTTCAAGCGGTGCGTTTTTATAGACAGGATGTACAGGATGAACAGGACGTACCGCTTTCAAGCGGTGCGTTTTTATGGACAGGATGTACAGGATGAACAGGATGAACAGGACGTACCGCTTTCAAGCGGTGCGTTTTTATAGACAGGATGGACAGGATGTACAGGATGAACAGGATTCCGCAGCCCTGTTTTGGCCACTTCCCCCCTTCGGGAAGATCGAGGGGGGCTGGATGCCCAGTTTTTGCAGGCTCCGTTTTAGCCACCTCCCCCCTTCGGGGGGATTGAGGGGGCTGGATTGAATTACAAAAACCGATATATAAAGTGAGGTATTTATGGGAAGATTGCTTTTATTAGCCGTTTTCGGTGGGTTATTTGCTTTTGTCCCGGTGCGGGGGCAGGATTTTATCATGCAGGGCTGCTACTGGAGTTGCCCGGAGGACGGGCCGGACGTGGAGGTGGATTCGGCAACCCTGGAGTTTTGGGTAGAACGGATGGAAAGCCAGGCCACGGAGCTGTCCTATGCCGGGTTCTCTTACTTGTGGCTCCCATCGTTGAAAAGGGACAGCCCGGAAGCGGTGAGGCGCCTGATGCGGGGCCTGCAAAAGCATGGCATACAACCCATTGCCAACCTGGAGGTGGAGGACAGCCTTTCCTTTGGCCGCCAGGCGGCCGGCCTTCGGCAGCGCTTCGCGGTGAATGCTTACAGCCTGCACCGAAAGCGGGAACTCGACGCCCAGGCCACCGCCCGGGAGATCAACGAAATGTTCGTCAAAGGGTCAGTTCCGCAGCTCGTAGTGGCTGCGCTCCCCTACCCTGCCGAGCCGGCCCGGCTGGGCAAATGGGCAGCGGAAGTCATTTACTACCTCAACCCCGCCGCCCGTCCCGAGATCGACCCCCGCGTTTACGACTACCCCCTCCGGGAAGCCCTTCGCCAGGCCTGCGCCGACAGTACCTATGATGTACGCCACCTTTTTGAGCGGAGCATCCGCGACGCCTCTTCCGTCTCGGGGTTCAACATCGTGACGATGGCCAACCATCCGGTATTCAAGAACCAGAACAACAAACGCGGTGATTGGGACGACCCTATCGGGGCCCCCCTGCTCGCCTATGCTTATATCCTCACCAACAACCAACTCGGCCTGCCCTCCATTTACTATGGCGATTATTACGGCGAACAGTCGGAGCTGCCGGAATACATCGGGAAAAGCCCGCTCAAAAAGGAGATCAACCAGTTGATCAAAGCCCACCGGGATTATATCTATGGCTCCACTGCCGTAGAGTACCTCAACCGGGCGCGCACCGACAAAGGCTCATTTTACTATTCGGCGGGCCGGGGTGTCGACAGCACCCGGGTACTGGCCTTCCAGATGGACGGCGCCAATACGCCTGCCGGGAAAGCCGCCGCCGGCGCCGGGAAAGATATCCTGGTCGTCATCAACTTCGGCAACGACACCCTGGACGCCGTCCAGGAGGTCAACCCGTCCAACCTCCGGGCCGGCGACCTCTTTACAGACGTGCTGGGATCTTCCCTCAGCCCCACCTTGAAAACCTTCGCCGATACCGTCCATGCCATTCCCAATGCCGTCCGGCTTCGGCTGCCCCCCCGGTCTTACGGGATATGGGTGCAGGGGCGGGCCGAGCGGGTCAGCGCCAGCCCGATCGGCCTGGAAGCTTCCAGCTTTACCGACTACATCGAACTGAATTGGGAAATTGCCTTCGAGGCAAAATCCATCGGCTACGAAGTAGAGCGGTCGGTCGACGGCAAACCTTTCCAGCGCCTGGCCAGCATTGCCCCCATCGGGCAGGAAGGCGAGAGCGCTTCCTACCTGTTCATCGACAAGGATGTATTTCCCAATGAACAGTTGTTTTACCGGGTCAAGATGCTGGACAACGAGGGCGGCTACGAGTACTCCCCCCTGGTGAAAACCCGCCTCCTGAAAAGAGAACTGAGTTTTGAGCTCACCGAAGGGCCTGCCGACTGGGTCAAGTCCGTCCGCGTAAAAAGCAACTACGATGCCAAAGCGGAACTGGCGCTCTTCGACGCCAAAGGCGCCAGAGTTATCTACCAGCCTCAGAGCATTCGCAAAGGAGACAACGTCGCCCGGCTGGACCTGCGCCGGCTGCCCAGCGGCGTATACTTCCTCAGCTTCACCGCCGGCGAGGACAAAAGCTGGTCCAAAAGGCTGGTGAAAGAGTGACTCCTGTTGGCAGAATGAAGTTCCGGCTGCACCAGGCCACCACTCATAGCTCCAATAACCCTTCCGGCAGGTCCATGCTGATCCGCCGGGCTTCCACGTCCACTTCGAGAATGAGCTGATCGTTCAGGGGGATGAGCACTTCCCGCGCTTCGTATGGCACAATGGCCATCATCTGCTGGGGCAGCTCGATGACTTCTTCGATCCGGCCGACTTCTCCCGCCTTGCGGTCGACGACCAGGAATCCTTCCAGCGCGCTGAGGTCAAAAGGCCGCTCCAGGGATTCCCGGGCGACGTCTTCCTCCCGCAAAAGCAGTGCCTTGCCGGCCAGTTCCAGCGCTGATTCCCGGGAGTCTACTTCCTCCAGTTTGACGATCAGGGGGGATTCGTTGCGGATATATTCTATAAAGAAAGGGACGGGATTGCCCAGCAGCTCCAGGAAGATCACCGGCGCGTCGAGAAAGTCGTCGAGAAACGGCTCTTCAACCCTGAACTTCAGCGCGCCTTCCGTGCCGAAGGCCTTGCCGGCGCGCCCGATCGGGACATACTCTTCTTCCATAATGCAATATTATAGCGCTACTGATAACTGACGAGCCGTTGGCGGACGGTGAACCCCTTCTCCACTTTCTCTTCCCAGGGCAACGATTGACAGACCCCGTCTTCCACGTTGCCGCCGCAACAATCCCGGCAGAGGGTGTCCCAGATGAACACCTCGCGGCTGACCAGCCCTACTCCCCGGGCGTATTGCTCCCGGGCCAGGCGATACTCCAGGAAATTATTGAGGTAGCGGTTGTCCGCATTCTGCACCGCAACGACGTCTTCAAATTCCAGGTTTCCCACCATTGCCGGCACGCCGGCTTCGAGGATGCGGTACTGCCAGCCTTTAAACATCTGGATGCTTTCGCCGGCGACAAAAACGAACCTCGAATCGTCAAAGAAGGCGTTCCCGTCCCACGACTTGCCTTCCCGGACGGGGAAGACCAGCTTGGTGAACCGGAGGTTATCTTCGGAGCGGATGGCGCGCTGCCCGTCCCGGGAGAGGGTGAGCACCTTTTCGGGCAGCCAGGGCAGGGTGTCGCTGCGGCGGTAAAAACGTTCCACCCGGTAGAGTATCGCGCCGGTATTGTCCAGCAGGGTATCTGCTATCACCTCCCGGACGAAGGCCGTGAAGCTATCCACGGAGGTGCCGCCTACAGCCGGGTCATAAATGACGGAATCCACCTCGTACACCCAGCTCCGGCCTACTTCGAGGGGGAAGTAGTCATAGCCAAAATCATCGATCCGGGCGTCTTCCACCTGGCTATTGCTGCAGGCGCCAAACAGGGCGGCAGCCACAATCAAAAAAAAGACGGGGTACATGACCGGCATAGGAATAGCTTTTTTAGTGTCGCCCATTCAGAGAGCTGCCCAGGATGATTCCGCCGCCGATTACGTCGTCGCCTTCGTAAAAAACGGCGGACTGCCCGGGCGCTACGCCCCGGACGTTGGCCAGGAATTCCACCTCTACTTTATCCCCCTGCTGCCTCAGCCGGCTCAGCGTGCCATGGTCTTTATACCTGATCTTCGTGACGGCCTCCAGTCCCTGCGGCAGCTCCGCATACTTCATCAGGTTGGCCTGCCCGACCATCATGCCGTTGCGCACCAGTTCATCCACATGGCCCAGGACGACGGTGTTGGTTTCCGGCTGTATTTCCGTCACATACATGGGTTCGCCGAAGGCGACGCCCAGGCCTTTGCGCTGGCCGACCGTATAGAAGGGGTATCCCTTGTGCTGGCCGATCACTTCGCCTTTGGCGTTGACGAACTTGCCGCCCCGGACTCTATCCTCCAGGCCGTCGACGCGCCGTTTGAGAAAGCCCCGGTAGTCGTTATCCGGCACGAAGCAGATCTCGTAGCTTTCCGCCTTTTTGGACAAGCTGGTGTAGCCCCAGTCGGCCGCCATCTGCCTCACCTCGGGCTTGGTATAGCCGCCCAGCGGAAAACGGCTGCGCCGCAGGCACTCCTGGCTCAGGCCCCAGAGGACGTACGACTGGTCTTTCAGGCCGTCTTTGGCACGGGAGATGAAGCGCCGCCCGTCCAGCTCCCTGATCCGGGCGTAATGGCCGGTGGCGATGAATTCGCAATCCAGGGCGTCGGCCCTTTTGAGCAGGGCGTTCCACTTGATATGCGTGTTGCAGAGCACACAAGGGTTGGGCGTGCGGCCGGCCAGGTATTCGTCGACAAAATTGTCGATGACGTAATCGCCGAACTCCTCCCTGATGTCGATGATAAAATGGTGAAAGCCCACGTCGACGGCCACCTGGCGGGCGTCGTTGATGGAATCCAGGCTGCAGCAGCCCGTCTCTTTATGCGATCCCCCGGAGTTGGCGTAGTCCCAGGTCTTCATGGTGATTCCAATGACCTCATAGCCCTGCTCATGGAGCATCATAGCCGTCACCGTGCTGTCGATGCCTCCGCTCATTGCAACCAAAACTCTGCCGTGCTTGCTCATGCTGTTATCTATTGCCGTGACTATTGGTGTTATGGTATTGCGGCGTTATGGCATTGCGGTTGACCCGATGCGGGCCGGTCATTTTGCCCGACAAAGCCCTCATGCGCTTCATGCCAGAATACCGAAATACCGGAACACCCACACATTTATTTCTTGTTTAACACGCAAAATTACAAATTTTGCCGCCCTTTGGTTCAATGCACAAAGCCGAATCCCTATATTTGAAAAAAAGTCTTAATAAAATCCGGATTCAGGCCGTTTTAACTACAGGCTTTAAACACTGTCCAAAAACGAAACAATTATGAGAACTGTCTTCGCCAAATTCCTTTTTGCCGCTCTTTTCCTCTTTGCGGGCGCCGCTCTTGCCGCCCAGGACAACGAGGAATGGGGGCTGGCCTCCTATTACTCCGACGATTTCCAGGGGAGGGAAACCGCTTACGGAGTGCCATACGACAAAAACCAACTGACCGCCGCCCACAAACGGCATCCCTACGGCACCAAACTGAAAATCACCCGCCTCGACAACAATAAAACTGTGGTCGTCACGGTGATCGACAAAGGCCCCTACATCAAAGGGCGGGTGGTCGACCTGTCTATGGCGGCCGCCCGGCAACTGGGCATCGTCCAGGACGGCGTAGCGGAAGTAAAGGTGGAGGTCGTGGGGCGCTCCACGGAAACGCCGAAAGCAACAACGGAAACAGCAGCGACAACGGCGCCTCCCAAAAAGGCAGACGTGCCCACCGCCTTCGACAACGCGGAAAACGCCCGGCGGATCGCCGCCCGCGAGGAGGCGAAAAAAGCGGAAGCCCCTGCCGCGCCAAAGGCGGAAACCCGGGAACGGACTCCGAACACAGGGTATGTGCCGGCCAACAAGAGCCGCCTGGTGGGCAATGAGTACCAAAAGTACGGCTTGTACCGCATCGTGCTCGAACAGCCGGGAAACCGGGGCTTCGGCGTACAGGTAGCTTCCCTGGAGAACTACGAGAATGTCTTCAAGCAGGTCGCGGACCTGCAGGCCAAGTGGTTCGACAACATCCTCATCAGCATTGAACCCAGCTTCGACCGGCCGACGTATAAAGTCCTCCTGGGGCCCTTCGATTCCGAACCGGCAGCAGAAAATTACCGCAAAAGCCTGGCCTCCAAGCACAAAATCAAAGGGTTTGTGGTGAACCTGGGGGAGATACAGTATTGAATGAGGGAATGCCTGGTGTGGCGCCAATAACCAGCAGTAGTGCAACCGGATGTGGGCAATAACCAATAACAACTCCGGCACCCCGACGTCGGGAGCATGGTTGAAGCAGCTATTCCGGAATTCGTTTCCCTGCTGCTACTCAATAGTGACTCTCCCCTCCACCGGTTCGAGTTTCAGGATTTCCTCGTTGATGTTGACCACTTCGAAGGGAGTCGGTTGCTGTTGGAAACGAATGGCCGTACTCTGCCCGGAAGCTCCAGTCGCTTTGAAGCAAACCTCGAAGACGACGCTCTCATCGGGGACGGTGGTGGCCTGCAGGGCGTCGTTGATCCAGACGAACGGCAGCAGGCCGTCCTGCAGGCGGTTGTACCCGAAGTCGGCCCGGTCGAGGTAGGGCAACCCCGGGTTGTTCAGGGCTTTAAACTCGAGCACCCCGGGGTCCCAGGCGATCGTAAACTGCATAGCGAGGAGGTTGACGAAGCCCTTGGCCTGGAAAGCCACGCACACATCGGCGCCGGGGCGGGCCTGAGCGCTGCGGGCAGTTATCGTCAGCACGTCCCGGCTCTGAGGCGGCGTGTAGGCGGGGCGGGATCCCGTGGTTGGCGCCACGTCCTTTTTTTCAACCGACGCCTCGGCCGTTGCCGGTTGTTGCGGGCCGGTGCCCTGCGGGGCGGCGGCGGGTTGTTCAGCAACGGCGCCGGCGGCGCCGGCATTTTTGGGTTCATTTCGGCAGCCGGCCAGGGCCAGCAGCAAAAGTAGAAAGAGCAGAAAATCCTTCATGGGCCTTTTTGCCCGCAAAGGTATGGACATGATTTCAGGATTTGGCGTTAATTTTCCCAAATAGTATAATTTTGCTACATTGCACTATTCCTATTACCTCAACAACCATGACTATGAAGCATTACGCTCTGATCCTATTCGTTGCCGCAGCTGCTTTTTCCGGTTGCGTGACCCAAAAAGAATACCAGGAACTGGAAGAGCAGAAAAAGTATTACGAGTCGGAGGCCCAGGTCGCCGATTCCCTGCGCAACGAGTACAATAAGGTCGCTGAAGAAAACCGGCAGCTGGAGATCGAGTTCCGCAATACCCGCCTCGACCTCGAACAGTATGTAGTGACCAACAAAAGCCTGCAGAACAGCTACCTGGCGCTGCTGGAACGCGTGGAGGGCCTCAAAAAGGACCGCAACGAGCTGGACATCACCGCGTCCTACGAAAAATACAACCTGGAACGCCAGCTGTCCGACCAGCAGCTCAACCTCGATGAAAGCCGAAAACGGCAGGAAGGCCTGGAATACGAACTTTACCAGAAAGACAACCGGCTCAACACCATGGAGTACGACTACGCCAACATCAAAGGCGCCCTGGCCGACCGGAACATACGCATCCAGGAACTGGAACAAATGCTGGATACCAAAGAGGCCAACATGAAAGACGTCCGCGAAGGCCTCAACCTGATGATGAGCCGCTTTTCCAGCAGCGACCTCTCCGTCGAGGACCGCAACGGCAAGCTCTACCTCTCCCTGAGCTCCAACCTGCTGTTCCCCAGCGGCAGCACCCGCATAGACGCCGAAGGGCAGCGCGCCCTGCGCGAGCTGGCCAACACCCTGAAATCCAACCCCGATATCGACATCGTGGTGGAGGGCCATACCGACTCCGACGGCGACGCCCTCGCCAACTGGAACCTCAGCGTCGACCGGGCCGTGGCCGTCACCAACCTGCTGGTCTCCTACGGCATCAACCCGGAACGGATCACCGCCGCCGGCCGGGGGGAATACCTCCCTAAAGCCCCCAACAACACAGCTTTCGGCAAATCTCTCAACCGGAGGACGGAGATCATCATCTCGCCGAAACTGGATGAGTTGTACCAGTATCTGGGGGGGCAGTAGCGCTTTCGGCGCTAAATAAAGAGGGCGTTATTTCGTCACCAGGAGCAACCATACTGCTGGACATTTGACGGGGCGTGTAAATGTGTAAGTGTGTACATGTGTAAAAGAACCAGTCCTCCAAACATTTTATTAGCTGGACCTCCAAAACCAACCAACACCAGCCTTCTATGAAAAAATGGTGGTTCTCCCTCCTGTTGCTGATCCCGGGCCTGGCTGCCCGTTCCCAGCATCGCTGCGCCGTGCAGCCGGCACCGCAGGCGGGCATAGCGCCTGCCCCCGATGCCGTGGCCGGCAGGCAAGGCGTCATTACCATCCCTATCGCCGTTCACATTGTCTGGAGCAGCCCGCAGGAGAACATATCGGACGCGCAGGTGCAATCCCAGATCGATGTGCTGAATGAGGATTTCCGGGCGCGCAACCCGGAAATACCCACCGTGCCCGGGCCTTTTGCCGGCGATGTGGCCGATATGGAGATCGAGTTCTGCCTGGTGGCCGTGACCCGTACCCAGACGGCTTTTGCCAACATCGCCAACCTCTACGCCGGCGGCCGGCGCCGGGTTTGCCATGCGGATCTCGGCGGCCGCGACGCCCTGGACCCCGAGCGCTGTCTCAATGCCTGGGTCAGCGCCCGCAATGACGGCGCCTGCGGGGACGGGACTTTCCCCGATGACCCACAGATTCCGGCCGATGAACAAGGCATCTTCGTCCGCCCGGATTGTTTCGGCACGGCGGGAACGGCAACCGCGCCGTTCAACCTGGGGCGCACGGCCACTCACGAGACCGGCCACTACCTCAACCTCAAGCACCTCTGGGGGGAAGGCCTGGAAGACCCCCTTTGCCAATCGGACGACATGGTGGACGATACCGAGGAACAGGCTTACAGCTATTCGGACTTTACCGGCGGGAATTGCCCCGTCCACCCATCCTTCTCCTGCGGCACGGCGGATATGTTCATGAACTTTATGAACCTGCCCGCCGACCGCTGCATGTCGATGTTCACCCGCGGGCAGAAAGAACGCGCCCGGACTGCCCTGGCGGCCTTCCGGCCCGGACTGTCCGACGCTTCCTGCCTGCCGGTAGCCGCCGAAGAAACCCGCCCGCTCCCGGAAGAAGAACCGGCCTTGCTCTGCAACCCGGCTTCCACGGATATAGCCCTTCACCTGCCGAAAAAAGAGGAATACGAAATTGCAATTTTTGACGCTTCCGGCCGTTTACTATTCAGCGACCCCAACGCCTTCGGCAATCCCTACTACATTTCCCCAGGTTTATTCATTAACGGTATCTATTATATAAAAATCAGGAATGGAAGGAAAATACACGTCAAAAAGCTTATCATTGCCAGGTAATCCCATAGCTGACAAGCATAAGAATTAATTTTCGCATCCGGATGTAACTTTATCGAAAGCTTACATTAGGAGTACGAATACAATCCAAGCTTAAACCAAACCTTGTTCCTGATGAGTATTAATCATCTTATACCCCCCAGGACCCTGGGCCTCTCCACAGTTTCTTTCGTTGTTATTGCCTTATTGTCTGTTGGCTGCGGCCCGAGCGCCGGCATGAGCCTCAGCAGCATGGATAAGGTCATCGAAATGACGAAGGGCCCCTGCTACGGCCGCTGTCCTGTTTTCACGCTTACTATCTACGAGAAAGGCATCGTCAGCTACAAAGGAGAACGATATACCGACCGGCTGGGAACTTATGTAAAGAAACTGGAAAAAGACGAGATGGAGCGCCTGCTGCGCGAATTCAAAAACGCCAACCTCTGGCAGTACAAAGACGCCTACCGGGGCCGCATACCGGACATGCAGAGCGTTTCCATAACGTTCTACGAAGGAAGCAGGAAAAAGACCGTTACCGGAAAGGAAATCCGGCCGAACTCCGTAAAATGGCTGGAGAGCCTGCTCGACCAGGTCGCCCAGTCCAATACCGGATGGATACAGAAAGAAGCGCCCGACGACAACGTGCCCGACTACCTCATCCCCAATGAACTGGTCGTGGAACTGGCCGAGGGCATCGACCCGGAAGAATGGGCCAAGAGTTACGTACAGGCCGACATGCTGGTGGAAAAGCGCCTCAACGACACCGAATACTGGATTTTCTCCTTCGACGACGGGCTGGTCACCCCCGATGTGATGATCGAACAGGTGCGCATGGACAAGGACGTCGTCAGCGCCGAGTTCAACAAGCAGCTGTACAACAAGCTGAACAAAGAGGAAGGCGAAGGGGCCAAGAAGGGAAGTACGGTGAAGCAGGAGGCAGTGAAGCAGCAGTATTGACGGCGGGGCGGTGTTCGGCGTTCGGTGTTCGGCTGTTCGCTCGCAGATAAAACAGAAACGGATCGACAAGAAAGAGATGGCCATTTGCGCCGGGCTTTTTGAAAGTGGGGGCACGTGGGCATCTCTTTTTTCTGATAATAATACTAAGCTGCATACCCCGTATATTTCCGTTCATTTTCAGGAATGAACCCTAAAACGATATCTGTTTTTTTTACGCCCTTTGCCATCAATTCTTCCGCCACATCCAATTCTGTCCAATTACATTGTATCCAAATTTTTTCTTCTTTGATATCAAAGTGCATGACGCAATCATGAACAAAATCATCCTTATCCCAACCTACTCGCATCAGTTGGAAATGATTGCGTTCTTTGTCGATAATGATCTGATTTTCAACCTGCTCCATGTTGGCCGGTTTGACCTTGGCATATTCATTCAATATCTCAAGGATTGCTGTTTGATAAAGCTTTATTTTATCCATGCTGAAATTTCCTATGTTGTAAAGATAACACTTTTTCAAGGCATCACGCAAGTGAAACAAGAGTGACAATACCGGTGGCCCCTAAGATAAATATGGGTTGGCCGCTAAAATTTATTCCGCCAATTTAGTTGCACATATCAACCAAAACTTGCTTCTTGCAACCAAAAACATGAACGCCCCTACCCTCATCTCCCAATTGCGCCACGCCTCCCGCAGCCTCGTCCGCGAACTCGACCTGCTCAAAGGCGTTTTCCAGGACACCGGCTATACCTACTCCCAGTGCCACGCGCTTTTCGAACTGGATCAGCACGGGATGATGGCCGCCGGCGAACTGGCGGAGGCCCTCCGGCTGGACAAGTCGACCACCAGCCGGCTGCTGAAAAGCCTCGTGGAAAAAGGGCTCGTAAAGTCGGGAACCAACGCCATGGACCAGCGGCAGAAGTTCTTCGCCCTCACCCCCGACGGCCAGGAAGCCACCCGCTGCAACAACGCCCTTGCCGACGAACAGGTGCAACAAGCCCTTGAGTTGCTGGACGAAGACGAACGGCGGGCCGCCCTGCAAGGTCTGAGCCTCTACGCCAAAGCCCTGCGCCAAAGCCGCCTGCAGCGCGAATATCTCCTCCGCCCTATCCAACCCGGCGACAACGAGAAAGTGGCCCGCATCATCCGCCAGGTGATGACGGAATTCGGCACCGTCGGGGAGGGCTACTCCATCATGGACCCGGAGGTAGACGGGATGTACGAAGCCTACAATAACCCCCGCTCCGCCTTTTTCGTGATCGAACGGCAGGGCGAAGTCCTGGGCTGTGGCGGCATCGGCCCCCTGTCCGGCGGCGACGAACAGACCTGCGAACTGAAAAAGATGTACTTCCTGCCCGAACTGCGCGGCGTGGGCTGGGGCAAGCGCCTGGCCCTCCATTGCCTTTCCGCCGCCCGCGAGCTGGGTTACGGGCGCTGCTACCTGGAAACGGTGGAACGCATGTGGCAGGCCAATAAACTGTATCAGCGCCTGGGGTTTCAAAGGCTGGACAGCGCTCTGGGCTGTACCGGGCATTCGGGCTGTGAGGCGTATTATGCGCTGCGATTGTAGCAAGTAAGTTAGCAAAATTAAATTTAGAAATGTTCGCGAGAGGCTATAGCCTCGATGCGGCATAATTAGCAAGTCTCTGACTTGCGTGAACGGCAAAAGATGCCGATCCTGCTGCGGCTGGCGCGCATGCCTGCCTGACAAAGATCACCAAAGCGGGATGACAAAAAACATTGACCGGAGCAGAGCATGCCCTTAGCTTGGGGGCGCATTGCCGGTTGGGTAAAAAATGTACGGTGGACGGGGCGTGTGAGGGGAGGGGGGCGTGTACGGTGTACGGGAGGGCCGGAACTCTTTATGATTGCCCAACCAAAGGAGAACAGCCAACAAATGCTTATGGTGCTGAATATCTTTGGTGTTTTGTTGCTAATATTACTAGGCATTGCAGGGTGGATAATGGCAGCACCGTTTTCAATCCTGGCCGATACCTATCGTAACGAATATTATCTCCGTTTCGGAGGAATCGGCAAAGCAGAACTGATACCCCTGCCCGGAGACATCCTGATCCGCCTCCGGGTTGCCTTCTGGAAGAAGGATTTCTATCCGCTGCACCCTTCCAAACCAGCAGAAAAAGATAAACCCAAAGCCAAAAAGGAAAAAAAGCCCGGGAAAAAGAGGACGCTCCCGGCAAGCCGGATAATCAACGTACTTAAATCCTTCCACATAAAACACTTCCGGCTGGAGATAGACACCGGCGATTACATCCGGAACGCCTACCTCTGGCCGGCAGTGTACAGCATCAGGCCGCTGCGGAGGCATGTTTCCATCAACTATAACGGCAGGAACGAATGCCGCCTGCTGATCCAAAACCGGATCGGGCGGATAGCGTGGGCCTGGTGGAGAGGCTGAAGGAAAGGTGCATTGGTGAGAGGACACTGCCGACAACGTATGCACACATACATACACACATACACATTTTCACAACCCTTAAACACTCCCTTCATGAAAATCAATGTAGAAGAATTGCTCCCGAAGATGACGGACTTTCTGAAGTCTGAAGCCAAGACCGACACTGTTATCGGCAAGCAGTTTCAGCTTGGAGAGTTCAATTGCGTACCGGTTATCCGCCTGGGCATGGGCTTTGGCTCCGGCGGCGGAGAAGGCAACGCACCCCAGCAGGGCCACGGCGAAGGCATGGGGCTGGGCGGCGGCATTGGCATCGAGCCGATCGGCTTCCTGGTCAGCCGGGGTGCCGAGATCAGCTTCATTTCCACACGGGCCAAAGGAGGGCTGAGCAGCGCCTTCGAAAAGGCCCCCGAATTGCTGGACAAGTTCCTGGAACAACAGAAAATGAAAAAGGAGGAGGCCGTTGAGGTGTGACCGGTGGTTCGCGGTTCGCTGTTCGCAGTTCGCCTGTTTCCAAGGCAACAGCGAACCGCGAATGCCGAACCGCCACATTCAAGAACAAACTACAGCCCTGGCCGAAATGGGATCAAAGCCTGCCGACGCAGCAATTACCGGCGGGCTTTGCCCGTTATAGCCAGTGGCAATAACAGATCCTCATGAGTAAAAAACCGAAGGCCCGCCCGGGGCAGAGCTTCCCGCTGGGAGCAACCGTCCTCGACGGCGGCGTCAACTTTTGCATTTTCACTAAAAACGCCTCGGCGGTAGAGTTGCTGCTCTTCGATGCGGAAGACCACCGCTATCCTACCTATACGTTCTGGCTGGACCCCGGACAGAATAAAACGTTTTACTACTGGCATATCTTCCTGACGAATATCCGGCCCGGCCAACTGTACGGATGGCGCGTTTACGGGCCCTACGCCGCCGATAAAGGCTACCGGTTCGACGGCAACAAGGTGCTGATCGACCCGTATGCCCGGGCTGTAGTCATGGACACCTATGACCGACAGGCTGCAATCGGCCCGGGAGACAACAGCGCCCGGGCCATCAAGAGCGTCGTCGTTGCAGACGGCGACTACGACTGGGAGGGCGACAAGCCGCTGAACCATCCTTTTTCCAGGTCTGTCATTTACGAGATGCACGTCGGCGGGTTCACCCGGCACCCCAGCTCCGGCCTGCCGGAGGAACTGCGGGGCACCTACCGGGGCCTGGCCGAAAAAATCCCCTACCTCAAAAAGCTGGGCATCACCGCCGTGGAATTATTGCCGGTGCAACAGTTCGACCCCTTCGACGTGCCCAACGACCTGTCCAACTACTGGGGATACAGCCCCATTGCCTTCTTTGCTCCCCACCAGGGCTATTCCAGCACGCCGGACCCCCTGGGCACGATCAGGGAATTCCGGGATATGGTCAAAGCGCTGCACCGCGCCGGCATCGAAGTAATCCTGGATGTGGTTTTCAACCACAGCGGCGAAGGGGACGAGCACGGCCCCACCCTCTCCTTCCGGGGCATCGAAAACCGGGCCTACTACATGCTCAACAAGGAGAACAGCCACTACGCTTACCAGAACTTCGCCGGCACCGGCAACACCCTGAACGCCAACCACTCGGTAGTGCGCCGGATGATCCGGGACTGCCTGCGGTACTGGGTCTCGGAAATGCACGTCGACGGATTCCGCTTCGACCTGGCCAGCGTCCTGTCCCGGGATGAGAACGGCCGGCCCATCCAAAACCCGCCGGTGCTCTGGGAGATCGAATCCGACCCCGTGCTGGCCCCCACCAAGATCATCGCCGAGGCCTGGGATGTCCACCAATATCAGGTAGGGTCATTTGTAGGGGACAAATGGGCAGAATGGAACGGGAGGTACCGCGACGACGTGCGCCGTTTTGTCAAAGGCGACGCCGGCATGGCGAGCACCGTGCGCCACCGCATCACCGCCAGCCCCGACCTGTTCAAAAAGCTGCTGCGCGACCCCAACCGCAGCATCAATTTTATCACCTGCCACGACGGGTTCACGCTGAACGACCTGGTGTCCTACAACGAAAAACACAATTTCGCCAACGGAGAAGGCAACCAGGACGGCCACAACGCCAACTTCAGCTGGAACTGCGGCGCCGAAGGGCCCAGCGCCGACCCCAATGTAGAAAAGCTGCGGCAGCAGCAAATCCGCAATTTCTTCACCCTGCTCATGATCAGCCAGGGAACCCCCATGCTGCTCATGGGCGATGAAGTGCGCCGCACCCAGCAGGGCAACAACAATGCCTATTGCCAGGACAACGAGATCAGCTGGTTCAACTGGGACCTGGTGGAACAGAACCCGGGCCTGCTCCGCTTCGTGCAACAGCTGACCCGGTTCAACTTGTCTATGGAATTCTTCCAGGAAGAGTGGTACTGGAACACCCCGGAACACCTCGGGGGATCCTCCTGCACCTTTCACGGCATCGAACTCAGCAAGCCCGACTTCGGCTTCAGCTCCCACAGCCTGGCCTTTTCCCTGAAAAACAGGAACTACGATAAGCGCCTGCACGCCATGATCAACATGTACTGGGAACCCCTGGAATTCGAATTGCCGGGAAGCCGGCAGTGGAAGTGGAAACAAGCCATTAATACGGCGGCGCCCGCGCCCCGGGATATTTACAGCCTGGAAGACGCGCCGGCGATCCGGAAGCGGAAGGTAAAGGTGGAAGCGCGTTCGGTCGTGGTGGCAGTGGGCGTGAAGCAGGGAGGATGAGGGGAGGCAGTGTTTCACAGGTTCATGGGTTCACTGGCTCATGGGTTCATGGGTTCACTGGCCCGTGGAGCCATAGAACAGTGGAACAGTGGAACAGTGGAACAGTGGAACCATGGAACAATGACCCAGTGCAACCTCCCCGGTCACACCTCCAGCCCGTTGACCGCCTCCACGCCGCTGATCTCGGGGATGCGGCCCATGATGGCCTGTTCGATGCCCGCTTTCATGGTCATGACGGTCATGCTGCAGTTTTCGCAGGTGCCCAGCCACTTGATCTTCACCACTTTTTCTTCGGTCACATCCACAACTTCCACATTGCCGCCATCGACGGCCAGGTGGGGGCGAACGCTGTTCAGCGCTTCGTCTACCCGTTCCAGAAGGCCTTGTTTCTCTTTATTCAACATGATTAGGTATTGATCTTAACAATATTTGTCGGCCCCATCTTTTCATTGCGCACAGCAACCTGCTGCCGCGTGTTTTCCGCCACTTTCATGAAAGCTTCCGTCGCCAGCGGCACGTCTTTGAGGACGATGGGCGTGCCTTCGTCGCCGGACTCCCGGATGCTCTGTACGATCGGCACCTGGCCCAGCAGCCGGGTTTTGCCCAGGCCCGCCAGTTTTTCGCCGCCGCCCTGCCCGAACAGGTAGTACTTGTTGTTGGGCAGTTCTTCCGGCGTGAACCAGGACATGTTTTCCACCACCCCCAGGATAGGTACATCAACAGAGGGAAGCAGGAACATGTTCATGGCCTTGAGGGCGTCGGCCACCGCCACTTCCTGCGGGGTGGTGACCATGATCGCGCCGGTGACGGGAACGGTCTGCACCAGCGTCAGCTGTATGTCGCCGGTGCCGGGAGGCAGGTCGACGACCAGGTAATCCAGCGCCGGCCAGATGGTATCTTCGAAGAACTGCTTGATGATGCCGCCCAGGCGCGGGCCGCGCAGGACGACGGCCTGCTCCGGCTCGATGATAAAGCCGATGGACATGACCGGCATGCCGTAGGCGTCGAGGGGCAGGATTTTGGGGTCGCCGTACACCTCCTGCACTCTGGGCCGCTGGCCCTGCAGACCGAGCATGGTCGGTATGGAAGGGCCGTAGAGGTCGGCGTCGATCAGGCCGACGCTGGCGCCCAGCTTCTTCAGGCCCAGGGCCAGGTTGACCGAAACGGTCGATTTGCCGACGCCCCCTTTGCCGGAAGCGACGGCGATGATGTTCTTCACGTGCGACAGGGGGCTCGACGGCTCCTGGGCCCCGGCCATGCGGGAGATCATGTGTACGTTGACGTTCGCCTCCGGATAGGCCTCCTGCACAGCCTGTATGCAGGCAAAATTGAGTTCCGACTTATGGCGGGTCTCCATCGTCGGCAATTCTATGGAAAAGTTGACGTTATTGCCTTTCACTTCCAGGTCGCGGACCATGCTCCTGGTAATGATGTCCTGCCCGCTGTTCGGGTCGATCACTTTGGTCAGTGCGTCTACAACTTTGCTGGTTTCTATACTCATGGATTGCCGGCTGCTATTTTTATTTGGATTTATTATACTGACGGACACAAAATTACAAACAATTCACAGGATACAAGAGTTTTCCAGGTTGTTTTACCGGATAGTCCCGGCTTAAAAATATATTTTTGTGCCTTCGCCAGTACTGCATATTTATGAGAGTGTTCAATGACCTTAAAAACCTACCTCCTTTTCGCAACGCCGTTGTCACCATCGGATCCTTCGATGGCGTCCACCTGGGCCATCAGCAGATCCTGAAGAAGGTCAACGACCTGGCGAACAGCGTGGACGGGGAAAGCATCGTCATCACCTTCCACCCCCATCCCCGCCTGGTAGTCTATCCGAAGGACGACAGCATGAGGCTGATCACCACCATCGAGGAGAAAGTTCAGCTCATGGAGCGTTACAACGTCGACAACCTGGTGGTAGCGCCGTTCACCATCGAATTCTCCCAGCAGAGCGCCGACGAATACATCCAGAAGTTCCTGGTCGAAAAATTCCACCCCAAATACATCGTCATCGGATATGACCACCGCTTCGGCCTCAACCGGCAGGGAGACATCAACTACCTGAAATGGCATGGCCCGGAGGGCGGCTATAAGGTCATCGAAATCCCCAAACACGAAGTGGACGACATGGGGGTGAGTTCCTCCAAAATCCGGACGGCGGTGGAAAAGGGAGAGGTAAGCGCCGCCCACCGCCTGCTCGGCCATCCTTTCCTGCTGACCGGCACCGTCGTGCACGGCAACAAGATCGGCAACAAGCTCGGCTTCCCCACCGCCAACATCGACATCGGGCAGAAACACAAGCTCACGCCCCCGACGGGCATCTACGCCGTCAACGTGCTGCACAACCGGCAGCGCTACGGCGGCATGCTCTACATCGGCCACCGCCCCACCCTGCGGGAGTACAAAAACCGGACAATCGAGGTCAATATTTTTGGTTTTAATAAAGACATCTACGGCGACAAGCTGCAGCTGGAACTGGTGGAACACATCCGGGACGACGTGCAGTTCGAACAACTGGAGGAGCTGCAAAAACAATTGGAAAAGGACAGGATGACGGCAAAAAGGATACTCGGAGCCAGGGAGGCGCCCCGGGAGGAAAAAAAAATGAGCCAGTACCCCCGGGTCGCCATCGTCATCCTGAACTACAACGGCCGGGCCTACCTGGAGCAGTTCCTGCCCAGCGTTCTGGCCAGTACCTACCCCAACTACGAGGTCATCGTGGCCGACAACGGCTCCCTCGACGACTCCCTGGCCTTCATCGGAGAGGCCTACCCCGCCATCAAAACGCTGGACCTGAAGGGCAACCACGGCTACGCCAAGGGCTACAACCTGGCGCTGCGGCAGATAGAAGCCCCCTATTACATCCTCCTGAATTCGGACGTGGAAGTCACCGAGGGCTGGATCGAGCCTATCATCGAGCTGATGGAACGAGACCCTAGTGTCGGTGCCTGCCAGCCCAAGATCAAAGGCTACCACCAGCGCAACTACTTCGAATACGCAGGCGCTGCCGGCGGCTGGCTCGACAACCTGGGCTACCCCTTCTGCCGGGGCCGCATCTTTGCCGTTACCGAGCGCGACAGCGGGCAGTACGAGTCCACCCAGGAGGTCTTCTGGGCCACCGGGGCTGCCTTCTTCATCCGCAGCCAGCTCTTTCACGGGCTGGGCGGCTTCGACCCCGACTATTTCGCCCACTCCGAAGAGATCGACCTCTGCTGGCGCATCAAGCGGGCGGGATACAAGGTGATGGCGCGCCCCCGCTCGGTGGTTTACCACGTGGGCGGCGGCACCCTGAGCTACAACACCCCGCAGAAGGCATACCTCAACTTCCGCAACAGCCTGTTCAACCTGGTCAAAAACGAGGAGGCCCGCCGGCTGTGGTGGCTCATCCCCCTGCGCTTGCTGCTCGACGGGCTGGCCGGCTGCCTGTTCCTGTCGCAGGGCAAGTTCGCCCATATCCGGAGTATCCTGCGCGCCCACCGCAGCTTTTACGCCCAGTTCCGCCAAATGCTCGGCAAGCGCCGCCAGGGCCGGGAACTCATCCAGAAGGTGAGCATCAGCACCGTTCCCAACACGGCTGGGCGTTACCCGGGCAGTATTGTCTGGTCGTATTACGCCCGGGGGAAAAAGTATTTTAAAAACCTTTGATTTTGAAATGTGTACAACAAAAAGGCACGCAGAGGAGCGCAATTTGAAATTAAAGCACTAAACATGCCTAAACAAAAACCGGAAATCCTCTACGAAGACGAGCACCTGATCGTGGCCAACAAGCCGCCGGGGCTGCTGTCCATCCCCGACCGCTTCGCGCCGGAGAAGCCCAACCTGCTGGCCCTGCTCACCCACCAGTACGGCAAGGTGTGGACCGTGCACCGCATCGACCGGGAAACCAGCGGGCTGATCTGCTTCGCCCGCAACGAGGAAGCCCACCGCCACCTCTCCCAGCAGTTCGAGCAGCGGACCGTCGAGAAAACCTACCTGGCCCTGCTCGACGGCGCGGCCATGGCCGAAGAAGGCACCATCGACCGGCCGATCACCGAAAGCAATAAGCAGGTAGGTAAAATGATGGTAGCCAAAAAGGGCAAGCCGGCCGTCACCCACTACAAGGTGGCGGAGCGTTTCCGGCAGTTCACCCTGGCGGAGGCCCGCATCGAGACGGGCCGCACCCACCAGATCCGCGTCCATTTCGAGTCCATCGGCCACCCGCTGGCCGTCGACAGCCTCTACGGGCGGCGGGAGGGGTTCTACCTCTCGGAAGTCAAGGGCAAAAGCTACCAAATGGGCCGAGAGGAAGAAGAGCGCCCGCTGATGAGCCGCATCCCGCTGCACGCCTGGAAGCTGGCCCTGGACCACCCGCAAACCGGGGAACGCCTGGTTTTCGAAGCACCCCTGCCCAAAGACTTCGCCGCCGTGCTGAAACAACTGCGCAAATGGGGCAAGCAATAAAATTTGCCTCAAAACTGGCACTATTGCCTGCCAAAGGGTATCTTTGGGGCGATTCCAAATAAGCCCGAAACCAAACACTCCCAGTTGACTTAGGACATCTACCTCGGATTACATCTTATTACTCACGATTTTGTCAGGGACGGACATGTGGCACTTCATTGGGACGGTTTTTGTTGTTTTTTCGCTGTTTTCCACGAGCTGGGCTCAGGCCAGTTTTGAGGCTAAGCTTGCGGAACAGCTGGGCCTGTGCACCAACAGCCGCGCAGTAGGCAATGATTTCGTTTCGCCCTGCAGCCAGTGCAAGCTGCAGTTCGTCTCCCTCAGCCCCGGCCAGGCGGCCGACCAGTTCTTCCTCATGGAGGCCCGCTCGCCGGACAACTGCGGCTCCGGCGGCTGCACCGGCACCGTATACCGCAAGCACGGCCAGTCTTACATAGCCATCGTCAACTTCTTCGGCTACTTCGACCGCGCCATCGCCCGCTCCGGCAACGCCACTCCCGACATCGTCTACATCCACAACGAAACCATGAAGCACGACTTCACCGGCGACGGCGCCAAGGACCGGGCCGTCCTCAAGGTGAAGTACCGCTGGAACCCGCAGCGCCAGAACTTCGAGGTGACGGATATCCTCGCCATCGAGACCGCCGGCAGGAAGGTGGACCCGGGGGCGTTCCGGCAGTTGTTGCTGCAGGAGTATCGGCAGGGCTCGCCTTGGGTGTATTGAAAGCCTCCCCCGGGGTTGTGAAAAAAGGGCCGTTTCAAAAAATAGCTCCAAATTTTGTTCTATTTCCGGCGGAGTTGTCGGGGCGCAATTTTCTATTGCGCCCGGACTTTAAGCGGGCGGCAAAAATTTAATTCGGTGTGAAAATTACCAAAATCCCTTTTTTCGCAACCCCGAGGCAAAACGGAACTGCTTACTGCCCCTTGGAGTGTTGCTCGCCCTCCAGGGGAGCAGGCGAAACGGGGCGGCTTTGGGCCGTCCGACGGGGGGTACATGTGATTTCTGATTTGTGGCCCGTCTACCATCCGCCGAAGCCTTGGCGAAGGCAGGCTACGGTGTTCCAATATTTGATGTGCGATGTGTGATGTGTGATGTGTGATGTGTGATGTTTGCCCGCCGCTTGGCAGTCCACTGTCGAGCCTCCCCCAACTCCTCCGAAGGAGGGGAGCGGGCAAACTGCTATCTGCCGGGCACTGCCTAAGGGCTTGTTTGGAGGCCGCTTTTTGAGATAAAAAGTGTCAGTTTTTTGATGAGACAAGGCGGGGAAACCGGAGTTTAGCCTTAGCTAAATGAGGATTTCTCCAACGCAGTATCATCAAAAAAGAGGCATTTTTTAGCCAAAAGGGTGGCCTCTAAACAAGCTCTAAAGCCCCTCCCCAGCCCCCGATAAAAGATCGGGGCAGGCTCTGCCCGAGGGACAGGGAGTTCCCGATGCCTTGCCGCCCTACCGCCCGCCGGCAACCACCAACTTCCCCCCTTTCACGGCCACCCCATCCCGAAACACGCCATAAAAATACAAGCCCGCCGCTACCCCCGAAAGCTCGATGCGGAATTCCCGGCTGCCCGTTTCCAGCGCCTCCTCCAGCACCACCTGCCCCAGCCCGTTGTACAACACCGCCCGCCCGGGCCGACGCGGGGCCTGCTCAAACACTACCTTGAAATAACCGGGCGCGGGGTTGGGAAAGACGTAGGCTTTTGGGCGGGTAAGCAACGCTTCTTTGGTGGAAACTACCGGCTCACAGGGGGGCGGCGGATCTTCCCCTTCCACCAGGGGGCCGAGGCGGTAGTTGGGGAAGTGGGGCAGAGAGCGGCGGTGATTGAACGGTAGCTGTATCGCATGCTGTTCAAAATTGCAGCCCAGGCCGGGCTCGTCGGGATTGTGGATGACGTGAAGGACATCAACAGATGCGAAGGAGTTGATGTAAATCTTGCAATCCGGTGCTAGTTGAGCGTTATAGAAATTCGTTGGGAATGGAGATAAATAGCCATCATATTCTCCTATTGTTATTTGAGAAGAAGCAATATTTTCATCATATAAATCAAATTGATATAAGAATTTCTCTGAACACACATATAAATACCTGGAACTTGGAGATACTGCCACCCCACCGATAAAAGCCCCATCGTCAATATCAATATAACGAAACTCACTCAATAAACCGGTTAGCCTGTTAAAATCAAAAATAAACAAGCCAT
>JAGFJD010000094.1 GCA_024102975.1 Phaeodactylibacter sp.
GGTGTGTTGTGTTGTGAGAGCGGGAGGGGGGGGGGGGGGGGGGGGGGGGGGGGGTGTGTGTGTGACGTTGGGGGGGGGGGGGGGGGGGTGTTTTTTATGAAACAGAGGGGGAAGGGGGGGGGGGGGGGGGGGGGGGGTGTTTTTTCAAATAGACCACAGGGGGGGGGGGACGGGCGTTTTTTAACCACATAGCGCACAGAGGGGGGGGGGGGGGGCGGGTGGTTTTTCACATAGAACACATAGTCTGGGGGACAGGCGCTTTTTGATCACATAGCGCACAGGAGCCTGCTGCCCCGGTCCCGCCGCTGCTTGTTTGTTGCACACTCCGGGAATGAAAAGGCGCAACAAACAAGCAGCCAACCAACTTACCAGGCGGGGATGATGTTGAGGCCGAAGGTGCCGTCGCCCAGCTTGACGTTGTTCTCGGTCATGATGGGGAAGGCGTAGTAGGGCTCGAGTACCATGGCGCCGAAGAGGTTGACCCGCAGGGAAACGCCGGTGCTGAAAACCGGTTTGGCTTCGTAGTAGATCACCCTCGGTTCTCCGGTCGGGCCTTTGACGGGGTTGCCCTCGCCGTCGAGCAGCAGGACGTCGCCCTTAAACTGGTCGGAATTGTACCAGGCCAGGCCGCCATCCAGGAAGAGGGCCAGCTCGGAGAAGAAAACGCCGGACTTGATCAGCGCCAGCCGCTCCGGGCCGCTGAAGGGCAGCCGCACCTCGACGTTGGAAACGATCATCTTGCTGCCGAACAGCTCGTCGACATTCCGGCCATTTTCGCTCAGGAAGTTGCCCACATTGCCGGTATTATAACCGCGGACGTACCAGGAGCTGCCCACGAACATGGGGAAGAGGTCATCGCTGCCCTGGCCGTAGCGGCCGTAGTGCAGGGCGCGGAACGCCAGCCCGAACGGCTTGAAGAAATGGTAGCGCCGGTAGTCGGCCGTGGCGAACCAGAAGTTGAATTCTCCAAAGTATTTGTCCATGCCGAGGCGGAAGCGCTGCCCGTCCAGGGGGCCGACCAGGCCGAAGACGGCGTTGTCGCCGACGAAGGCGGCGCCGGTATTGAACAGGTTGAATCCTTTAAATCCGCCGTCCACTTTTTCCCGTTCCTGGCCGATGAGGTTGCCGATGAAGGTACCGTCGGTCTGGTAGAAATTGACGTACCGGTCGAGGCGGGAGCTGTATCGGGAGAAGGAGGCGCTGCCTTCTATCCGCAGGGTGGTGGAGAACGGATAAAAAGCGAACGCGCTCAGTTTGTCTTCAAAGATACGTTGCACGAAAAAGGTATCGGCCACTACCAGCGCATTGGCATTGTCGCTGATGGGGATTTCTTCGAAGCCCGTGCCGCCGAAGCCGAAGCTGCGGAAGGGGATGTGCGATAGCGACCCGCCCCAGTTGAGGCGCTTATCCCGGTTGATATAGGCCACGGCGCCGCCGAAGTCGGTGATCTCGCCGTTCAGGGCCACGCTGGTGAAGAGCTGGTTGTTGCCGAGGATGTCGCCAAAGAACAAGTCGACGCCGCCGGCCAGGCCGGTTTGGGTGCCGAAGGTGTTGCTGGTGCCCACGCCGACGCCGGCGGAGCCGCCTACGTAGTCCAGCTTGAATTTGGGCTTGTAGGGGATGGTCGTCAGGCTGGTGTCGGCGATGTCGGCCCGGGGCGGCAGTTCGCGGAGCTGCCGGTCGACCAGGTCGACGGCCCGCCGGTTGACCCGGGGCAGGGTGGCGGCGGTGAAGTCGACGCTGTCCGGGCTGACTTCCTTATACATGAAATCGCTGGGGCTGGCCCGGTAGATGGAGTATCCGTTCTGGGAGAAATAAGTGTACAGCATCCGGTCGCGCCGCTGGGCGATGCTGATGGCCGGGGCGTAGTGGGTAATGCCGCTGACGCCGGTGATCAGGTCGGTCAGCTGATACACCTTGCCGGAGTACGGCTCGTATTGGTAGAGGTTGCGGAAGCCGTCGCGGTTGGACAGGAAGATGAGGTTGCCGGCCGTGTCGATCACCGGGTTGAGGTTGTCGGCGCCGGGGAAGACGTCGTAGTTGGTGACGGCGCCGCTGCTCAGGTCCAGGCGGGCGAGGTTGAAATACCAGCGGCCGTTGGCGCGGCCCCGTTCACGGCTGATCTGGTCGGAGGAGAATACCATATAGGATCCGTCTTCGGACCATCGGGGGTGCATTTCGGAGTAGATGTCATCCGTCAGTTGCTCTACTTTACCGGAGCGGATATTGACGGCGTAGATGTCCACCTGCCCGTCTACGAGGCCTACTACGGCGATGGTCTTCCCGTCGGGCGACCAGGTGGGGTTACTGAAGGCCTGGACGCCATCGACGGGCAGTTCCTTGACCGTTTTGCCGGTCAGGGCTTCCTTGATGACCAGGATGTTGCGGCCCTTGCTGACGGCCACGAAAGCAAACTCTTTGCTGTCGGGCGACCAGGTACCGGAGGATTCGATGTAGTTGAAATCGTCGATGTGGCCGGCTTTGCGGCTGCTGGCCACCTTGCGGATGATCTCGCCGGTGCGGGCGTCGGCGACGAAGAGGTCGATGGAGAAGAGGTCCTTCTCGGAGAGGAAGATGACGTAGCGCCCGTTGGGGCTGATCTCCGGGGCGATATTGATTTCGCCGGCGTTCTGTTTGCCGAGCAGTTGCTTGCCCACCTGGCGGTCTTCTTTCACGTCTTTGCCGATGAACTGCCCGAAGTGGGCTTTCAGCGCCTGTACCCAGAGTTCGGAGAGGTTTTTCTCGCTCATGCTGAGTTCCCGCATGCAGGCCATTTCAAACCCGTATTTGGCGGTTGAGACAAAGAACGGCTCGATGATGTCGTCCCCCTTCAGGCCGGTCAGGAAGGCCCAGAACACCTGCCCGTAGCGGTAGGGGAAGTATTTGGGGTTCTGGAGGTCCCGGAGGGTCGGCACGTCGTCGCGCAGCACGGCGTCGCGCATCCACATGGCGGTGTGGGCGTCGACGCTGCCGATGGACATGTACTCGGCCAGGCCTTCCACCATCCACAATGGCAGGTTGCCGAGGCTCTGCAGGGAGGTGGAGTCGCCATTGAGGATCATGTTGTACTGGAAGGCGTGTACCAGCTCGTGCCCCAGCACGTGGTGGCTTTGCTGGTGGGACATGGCCAGCGGCAGCACCACCCGGTTTTTCAGGGCTTCGGTGACCCCGCCCGTCCCCACGCCGATAGAGCCGGAGATGGCGTTGGTCTGCTGGAAGTCTGCATGGTTGTTGTACAGGATGATGGGGTTGCGCCCCTTGATGGTGTCGGCCAGTACGCGCTGGTGCATCCCATACCAGCGTTCGGCCTCTTCGGTATACTCCTTCAACCGCTCGGGGTTGTCGAGGTAGTTATAAATTTCGAAGTGAGGGGATTGGTAAACTTTAAAATCGAAAGTTTCGTAGTTGGCCTTATTTCTCCCGAAGTATTGTGCCTGGAGGCCGGTGGCGGCCAGCAGCAATATCAGAACCCAAAGGCCCATGATCTTCGCTTTCATACTGCTTTAGTTTTTTTCTGTCACCCGCCGCATTTGCGGGAAAGGCAATCCGGGGGTGAATTTTAATGAAGATTGTTTTTCATCGGCCGCGTTTGGCCAGGTAGTTATCAGGGTATGGGCAGGTGTTGTTTGTTTGGCAACGGCACAGTTCCACCGTTTTTTCTCTCTCTTTTTAACAACCGTTAAAGGGCCAAAGTGCGGCCGTTAGTATGCCTTTCTCGTTAAATTTCTCTTAAAGCCGTTTTTCTAATCAAAAACCCGAAAAATCAAGGGGTTGTGCCCAACGGAATGCCTCTTTTTGGCGTCTTTTTAAATTTTGCGTTTCTTTGAGTCTCCAAACAGTCGTCATGAGCCATTGGAACAATCTTTTCGCGCACGTATTGTTGGGGGCTTTGCTGTCCTTGCCTCTTTTCCTTCCGGCCCAGCTGGCCTCCCTGTCCATCCCTTTCGAGCAGGACAGCAACGCGACGGCTGCCTATGCCGAAACCATCGCCTTTTACGAGAGCCTCGACGGTTTGTATCCGGAGCTGAAGCTGGAAGCCCACGGCAGCACCGACAGCGGCTTTCCCCTGCACCTGGCCATACTGTCCGCCGATGGCAGCTTTACGCCCGAAGCGGCAAAGGCCAGCGGCAAACAGGTGCTTTTCATCAACAACGCCATCCACCCCGGAGAGCCCTGCGGGGTCGACGCCACCATGCTGCTTTTGCGCAGCCTGCTGCAGGATGCCGCCTGGCGCCCTTACCTGGAGGACCTGATTGTGGTGGCTATTCCATTTTATAACATAAGCGGCGGTCTCAACCGCGGTCCGTACAGCCGCGCCAACCAGAACGGGCCCAAAGCCTATGGCTTCCGCGGCAATGCCAAAAACCTGGACCTCAATCGCGATTTCATCAAGTGCGATTCGAAAAATGCCCAGGTTTTCAACCGGCTCTTCGCCGCCTGGCAACCTGACATATTTATAGATACGCATTCTTCGGACGGGGCGGATTATCCGTATACGATGACTTTGATCCCGCCTCAAACCGATAAGCTGGATTCCACGCTTTCCGCCTATTTGGATGAACAACTGCTGCCCCGCCTGTACAGCGACATGGAAAAGGCGGGCTGGGAAATGACGCCCTACGTCTACGCCCGGGACACGCCCGACAAGGGCATTGCCGGCTTTCTCGACCTGCCGCGCTATTCTTCCGGTTACGCCGCTTTGCACCATTCTATTGGCTTCATCACCGAGGCCCACATGTGGAAGCCTTACAAGGACAGGGTACAGGGTACCTATGCGTTCCTGTCCGCCGCCATCCGGGCTATGCACGATCAGCGGGAGGCGCTGCGGGAGGCGCGGGAAAAGGCGCGCCGGCAGGCGGCGGAACAAAAGCAGTTTGCCCTCGGCTGGGAACTCGATTTTTCCCGTTCGGATACCATCCTGTTCAAAGGCTACGAGGCGAAGTATAAAAAGAGCGAGGTGTCCGGCCTGGACCGGCTCTACTACGACCGCAGCGCGCCATACGAAAAGGAAATCCCCTACTTTCGGTACTACAAACCGACGGTCACGGCCAAACGCCCGTATGCCTACCTGATCCCACAGGCTTATACGGAAGTTGTGGATCGCCTGCGCTGGAACGGCGTGGCGGTGCAGCAACTGGCGGAAGACATAAATCCGGAACTGGAATTCTCCTACATTGAAGATTATAAGACAGTGGACGGGCCCTACGAGGGCCATTATCTGCACTACGATGTCCGGACCAGGGAACAGCGCCTGCGCCGCCCGTTCCGCAAGGGAGACTATGTCGTATTTACCAATCAGCCCGCCAGCCGCTACATCGTCGAAACGCTGGAACCCCGGGGGGCGGATTCCTTCTTCGCCTGGAACTTCTTCGACGGCATACTCATGCAGAAGGAATATTTTGACGGCTATATCTTTGAAGATACCGCCGCCGGGCTGCTCCGCAGCGACCCCGCCCTGCGACAGGCCCTGGAGCAAAGGCGGCAGGAGGATGAGCAATTCGCAAAATCAGCCCGGGCGCAGCTGGATTTTATCTACAAGCGCTCTCCTTATTTCGAGCCGACGTACCGGCTGTATCCGGTGGGGAGGTTGCGGGAGGAGGTGGGGCTGCCGGTGGGGGGGTGATGTTCATGGGTTCATGGGTTCATGGGTTCATGGGTGTATGGGTGTATGGGTGTATGGGTTTATGGGTGAGGTTGCTCCGTCTCCGCCTGTCCGCAGTCCGGCTACGACGGACGGAGGCTGGAAAGCCTTTGTAATGACTGAATGAATGAATAAAAAATAAAGTATGTTTAATTATGAAAATCAACCTTTTTTCAATGTTGATTTTATTCACTCCCCGTCTTCGCTAGTCATTAGTTTTGCGTTTTTCAGATGACCTTTAGCGCTGAAAACCAATACATTGACATTCAGTTGTTTGGAATAGTGGAGTTTCTCCTACACCACCTGTAGGTCAAGGTATGGGAGAAATAAAGAACACCCCAAGTAAACACTGGCGCAGGGACCCTCCAAAAACGCAAAACTAATGACTAGGTTCTTCCGGGTAAAATTCGCTAATTTTTACCCGGTTCGCAGAGACGGGCAGTCCTTCACTTCTCTTCCGGGGTTTCCGGCCTTCGTCCGTCGTAGCCGGCCTTCTGCCGACGGAGATGGGGTGCCTTCACCTATGCATCTAAACATAACCAAGCACATGCTTTTAGCCTTCATCATTCTCTACCTGCTGGTCACCCTGCTCATTGGCTGGTGGGCCTCTACAAAGGTCCATTCCACGCAGGACTTCGTCATTGCCGGGCGCAACCTGCCCATGTTTGTCGCCGCCTGTGCGCTGTTTGCCACCTGGTTCGGGTCGGAGACCATCATGGGGGCGTCGTCGGAGTTTGTGGAGAACGGGCTGATCGGGGTAGTGGAAGACCCTTTCGGGGCGGCGCTCTGCCTGGTGCTGGTGGGCGCCTTTTTCGCCCGCCCGCTCTACCGGCTGAACATCCTGACCTTCAACGACTTTTTCCGGCTGCGCTACAGCCGGGCGGCGGAGTTCATCTCCGCCATATTCATGGTGCCCTCCTACTTCGGCTGGATTGCGGCCCAGATGGTGGCCATGTCGATCATCCTGGGTGCCGTGACGGGCATCACGCCCCTGGAGGGCATTATGGTTTGCGCGGTGGTGGTGGTGATCTATACCTACATCGGCGGCATGTGGGCGGTATCGGTAACGGATTTCGTGCAGACCATCATGATCGTCATCGGGCTGCTGCTGATCGCCTATCAGGTCGGCACGGCAGCCGGCGGGGTGGGCAAGGTGCTGGCGGCTACGCCGGACGGCTTTTTCAACTTCCTGCCCGAGCCCAGCCTGGACGGTGTCGTCCATTACATCGCCGCCTGGATCACCATCGGCCTGGGCAGCATTCCGCAGCAGGATGTCTTCCAGCGCGTCATGGCGGCGCGCAGCGCCAAAACGGCGGTGGCCGCCTCTTACCTGTCCGGGTTTATGTATCTCACCATCGGGTTTATTCCGCTGTTCATCGGGTTGTGCGGCCATATCCTGTATCCGGAGGATTTGCACAGCGGCGACACCCAGATGGTTATTCCCTTCATGGTGCTGGAACACAGCAATGTTTTCCTGCAGATCATGTTTTTCGGCGCTTTGCTTTCCGCTATTCTCAGCACCACTTCCGGCGCCGTGCTGGCGCCGGCTACGGTAATCGGGGAGAACCTGGTGCGGCCGTACGTCCGGGAAATTTCCGATAAGCGCCTGCTCTTCATCATGCGCCTGTCGGTGGTTGGCGTCGCCCTGGCCTCGGCGGTGATGGCGGTCTGGAACCGGAACATCTATGAACTGGTGGGCCAGTCATCGGCCCTGAGCCTCGTCTCCCTGTTTATCCCCCTGACGGCCGGGCTGTACTGGAAGCGGGCTTCCAATTTCGGTGCGCTGGCCTCCATCGTAGTGGGCATGGTGGTGTGGATCGCCTGCGAATATGTACTCCACACGAGCTATCCCAGCCTCATCTGGGGCGGGCTGGCGAGCCTGGCGGCTATGGTGGCGGGCAGCCTGCTCCGGCCGGATGCTACGTACCGGGAATTTCGGGCGGCGGTGGGATAGGATTTGGGATGTTTGATGGGCGGTGTGTGGGGAGCCTGCGGCCGGGTTGTTCCCGGCAAATCAAATATCAAAAATCGCAAATCGAACTTCTCAAATGAGGCGGCAGGGATTTTCGATATGCGATGTTTGATTTGTGATGTTTGATGTGCCGGGGGAGAGAGCCGTCCGGGGGGGATTGGCGTTGGCGGCGCAGCGGCGGGGTAGGATATGCGATTTGTGATGTTTGATGTGCGATGTTTGATGTGCCGGGGTAGGAGCAGCTATATCAGGGCAGCCCGGTATTGGTTGCTATGCGACGCGCGATCAATAACTGTCAGGTTTTCCAGGAGTGCTTTTTCCTTTATCCGGCCCCGACACTTCGTGTGCGGGGTAGACTGTTGAAGAACCGCCTCCCTTCCCGATAGCTATCGCATAGGCGGTAACTTTAATTTTTCATATACAATAAATCGAGCTGCGAAGGCCTGGCCTTTCGTTTTTCATGGGTGCAGAAGTACGCTACGAAGCCCA
>JAGFJD010000128.1 GCA_024102975.1 Phaeodactylibacter sp.
CCTGGGCGCTCGTGTCGGAGGAGTAAACCAGGACGGAGTCCTGCTCGGTGCCCATGAAGTAGACCGGCGAATAGCAGATGACTTTAGCCTGGTTGACTATGTCGATGCGCGCGCCGGCTTCCACTTCGAGCCGGCGGCCGGCGGGGATGACCAGGTCGCGGTCCAGCTTCCAGTTGCCTTTCGGGATGGTGATGACGTTGGTCTCCGGCACCTCCTCGATAAATTTGAAGGAGGTGTGGTTGGCGTCCCGCTGGATGGGGTTCCAGGCGTGGGCCTGGCGCTCCTCGTACGGCCAGGGGAAGACCAGGATGGATTCGCCGGTATTGTCCAGGCCGAGCAGGTTGTAGGAGATTTTCAGCTCCTCCAGCAAGGTGTCGGACCAGGTGACGGTCGGCGGTATTTCGAAATTAAACACCTGGACTTCTTCCGCAGGCACCGTATGGCCGGCATCGAGGATGATGGGCTTGGTGGGGTAGAAGAAGATGGTGTCGCGCCAGCTGAGGCGTTTGATCTCCACAGGCAGGTCCTGCGTGTTCCGGATGTGGATGCCGATCTGGTAGTCCTTCTGATGGTCGAAGTAAGCCACGATGTGGTCCTTGTCCGGTGCCAGTGCGCCCTGGATGTACTTCTGGTTTTCGTAGAGGAAGTGCGTGGGCAGGTCGTAGAAGGGCCAGTCTATATACACTTTGCTGACGAGCTTGTGCAGTTTTTCGCCGTTCTTGGCCAGGAACTGATCCAGGAACTGCTCCTGGCTGAGTACCTGTATCTCCTGGAGGTAATAGCGTTTGAACTCGATGTTGTCGAAGATCATCTTCAGCACCTTGTCCCGCTCCAGCTTGTACCGCTGGGTGCCGACCTCCCGGGGTTGTTCCAGGATGAGCGACCACTGGTTGGGGTCGTTCTTGTGCAGGGCACCCCACTCCCGGACGATGGGTTCGGCCAGGCCGGTAACGGGGTTGAAGTAAAAACGCAGGTTGAAGCGGTACAGGGCATGGCGGTTGTTGATCAGGTCGGTGACGGCGAAGGCCTGAGCCATCTTTTTGAGGTCGAGGAACTTGCCGAGTTCCAGGTTGCCGGCCAGCACGTCCTGCCACATCCTCTTGATAAGGAGCAGTTGCTCGCGGGTGCCGTCGTCGGCCATGAGCTTGTTCTCCTGGTAGGCATCGACGTCCTCCTGCAGCTTGAAGATGATGCCTTCGCGCAGGCTGTTGTTTTCCACCAGGTATTTGTCGAAGCGCTCTTCCATGTAGAAAATGCCCTTGGGCTTGCCGTTGATGCTGACGTCCACGAAGTCGACCCGCAGGCCCATCAGGCCCCGCTCCTTCATGAGTTCCATGCCCAGCCAGTCAGTGATGTAGCCGCGGGTGTCGGGCAGCAACATGCCGAAGCGTTTCATGCCCTTGATGGTGTCGTCGCCCTTGACCTTCACCTCGAAGGAGAACTTGGAAGCATCCTCCAGGTGGATGGTCATCATGCCGGTCAGGGCGATCTTCACGTCGTGGGTCACGCCGTTGATGGTCAGTTTTGCCGGGAACTCCTCGCCCTTTTGTTCCTCGGTGATCATGCCGTTGTTCAGGGCCTGCTCCCGCAGGTACTGCATCCGGAGCATGTGCTTGAACTTGATGTCGATGTCCACCTTGTCGAGCTCGGCGAGCTGGCCGGTGGCGTATTTCTTGATAAAGGAAAAGTCCAGGTCGGCAATTTGTAACAGGGCGTGTTTGTAATAGCCGGTGTCTCCCGTTTTTCTGAGGTAGGCGCCGTAACCGAGGGCGCCGAAGAACAGGGCGATCACCGCCCCTACGCCAGCCAGGCGCAGGATCCAAACCCTCAGCGATCTTTTATCTTTCAGGAGATCGAGAATCTCTCTGGACCTATTCGAACCGTTGTTCCGTTGCTTGATTTTCATGATATTAAATTATTCCGTTTTGATCCAAAAAGCTGATCTGAATAGAGTCGTCCAGGCTATGGAGGGCCGAGCGGGCCTTATTCAGGTCGTTAAAGTTATTGAACTCCGCCACGAAGGCAGCTTCCATGTAATTCTTGTTCTCGTCGAGGCGCTTCATCTCCAGCTCCTTGCAGTGCGGCATGATGGTCTCCACGATGCGGTCGAGGGAAACGCCGATGGCATTCTCCGCCATGACCGTGAAGTTGAGGCTGCGCTGCGCGTCGGAAGGCTTGA
>JAGFJD010000130.1 GCA_024102975.1 Phaeodactylibacter sp.
AGTGAAAAAAGCCTATCCGGGCCTGAGGTTTGTCATCCCCGGCCATGGGAAGGCGGGCGGGGTAGAATTATTGGATTATACGATTGGAATGTTCTCCGGCTAGTGCAGCCAGAACGAAGTCCCGGGACAGTTATTAACGCCACCCCGAGTCGGGCGCAGTTACTGTTTATTGCTGGTAATCAACCGCTTAGGTTTCCGGTTTGGAAATAACTAATTAACCGATAACTGATCCGGAACTTCGTTCCGGAAGCACTGGGCAAGACGATAAAATTTTCGGCCGAAGGCATGGCGTATCCGGTGTCGGCCTGGCCAGAGATTTCCATTTCAGCACCTTCCAGGGGCCGCTGGCGCGGTGTTTTCATCAGTATTCCTCCTATGCAAAAAGCTTTGAAGCATCCTTTATCCCGCATTTTTCCAATGTTTTAATCAACTTCTCTTTTGACATCGGAGGGTTTTTCAACGACGCCAATTGATTTTCAAAGGCTTGTTTTACAATTGACGGGTTCAACTTATTCAACAAATTCTAAATCGGCAAGGTTGAGCAAAATATCCCGGATTGGAGCAGGGTAAAAGGGTAAAGTACACAAGCATCCAATATTGCTGTAAACCGGGGAAAGTATATCATTCGTAGCCTAAATTTAGCTTCTGAGCTTCTTTAGCAAGGTAATCTAGCTTCTTTCTCCTGTCAGACCTGAATTTGGATTCGTACTCGAGAATGTCTTGAAGGAGGATTCGCCTATGGCTCCCCACCTTCCTGTAAGGGATTTCTCCTTTTTCTAACAGCTTGATGACATGTGGCCTGGAAACATTTAGGATTTCAGCGGCCTGTTGCGTGGTTATTTCTGCATCCGTAGGCATCAGCGCAATTGATTTGCCCTGAGCCATGTTGCTGATGATAGAATTCAACAGCTTTAAAGCCTTTAATGGGATGGCAACTACTTCGTCTGACCCTTGGATACTAAGCTTAACGGCTTCATCCTTGTTTTTGGCAGCCCGGCCTTCGCTGTCAGCTAGTATTTTGGCAGATGAAAGTGCTATTTTTTGATCTGATTTCGTTGTTTTCTGGATTACAGCGTTCATTTTGCCTATATTTTGACTAAAGACACAAACGAAACAAACGAAAGGCAATTATTGTTTCATTTATTTCGATTGAGTGCTGTTTTTTCTTATTGATGAGAATGTCCGGTGCATACGCCGTGCCGGCGTTTAGACGGCATGGTGGATGCACCGTGTTAGGTGGCGTTTCCCAGTTATTCAAGTTCAGCTGTACTAATGTAGCAATTTATCTCATTAGAATATATTTGAGTACCGTTCAATCTCAACCTCATTTTCGATCTTGTTTTTCCTTTCAGTATTGGTATAGTCGTAATACATATTTCATCGGGTCCAACTAATATTCTTAATCCTGGAGAACAACTCGATTTTATATGTGTGTCAATATTAAACCAATTAGTCATCTCATCAGTCCTTATTTGGGGAATTAAGTTTATCTCATCTGATTTTCCGATATCCACTGTATCTCCCCCTATATTTTTCACTACTACAGGATATGAATAAAAGTCCCCTCTATTGACCAAAGTACGACCTATATTGGAATTATATAGATTGGATTTAACAGGTGGAGGTGGTGGTTTCGGTGCTCCTATTGCCGAGCCAACAATATTAGATGTATCAATCAGAATAACTATACTTTCATTATCTATCGGATATCTTTTATCATACGCTCTTGGAACAAAACAGTTTCCTGAAGTATATTTTATTAGGATAGTATCTTTATGTATACCATTGTACACCGGATAAAAATTAAACCCGAATTGGTAGTATCTTTCAAGGTGCTTCAACTCATTCTTAAACGTGTCTACAAACACAATTGGCTCGATTTCATTTACTGTATCTTGGTTTTCGAATTTTTTGTTTACCAGTCTATCTTCTCTCATCGAGCAACTGATCGAAATGAAACACATTAGAATTACAGCTATGAATACGTGATTATTCATTTTGTTGGATATAATGCCACCTAACTTGAACTTTAAGCAACTCCGACTAAGCGAAACCCGCATTGCGCCTTTTGCTTAGTCGCTATTGCGTGTATATCCTCAATGATTTCAACCCCTCCAAAGCTAAACAATGCTTGCCAAAAGCAAAAGCCTTTTGTGTTGAAAGTTCCAGGCTATCGGAAAGAGAAAGAGCCATGCTGTCCAAAAACGAACACCCCATTGTGCGCCAGCGCACAGAAGGGCAAGGCGAAAGCCGCTGTCTGGTTGATTAAGTTGTTGGTTGTTAGCTGATCAGGTTCATTGGCATGCCTTTTGGAAAGGAAAAAGAGACGGTCAACCAACAACACCACCTTCGCGCCGAGAACTTCCTGGCATACCTCGACAAAAGTGCGAATACAGACAAAACAACTAGCATGCTTCAAAACTACCTCAAATCCGCCCTCCGAAACATCCTCCGCTACAAGGCCTACAGCGGCATCAACATCCTGGGGCTGTCGGTGGGGCTGGCCAGTTGCCTCATCATCGGGCTGTATATACAGAACGAGCTGAGCTACGACCGCTACCACGAAAAGGCGGATCGCATTTACCGGCTGGCGAACCATATTGCCGGCGCTTCCTTCGAGAACGGCATCGCCAAGGTGAGCGCCCCCTGGGGGCCGGCCGCCGAGGCGGAGATTCCGGAAGTGGAAGCAGCCTGCCGTTTTGTCTTCGTCGGGCAGGCCCTGGTGGAAAGGGGAGGGGAGCGGTATTACGAACCGAACGGCCTGTTCGCCGACCCTTCCGTCTTTGAGGTATTCAGCTGGAAATTGCTGGCCGGCGACCCTCGGCAGGCGCTGCGGGAACCGAATACGCTGGTGGTTACCCCTGCATTCGCGGAAAAATATTTTGGCGGGGAAAATCCCGTTGGAAAAACACTGGTAGTCAATCAGGATACAGAATACCGCATAACCGGCATCGTAGAAACGCCGCCGGCCAACTCCCATTTCACGTTTGACTTTCTGGCCTCCTCGTCCTCCTACCGGCATCCGGAGCAGGAAAGCTGGGTGTTGTCCAATCAATTTTATACCTACCTGCTGCTGCGGCCCGGAGCTGATCCCACAGTCGTGGAAGAAAAGATGGACGGCCTGCTGGCGTTGCGCCTGGACGAAGAAACTTCCGAAGCTTATACCCCTTTCCTTCAGCCCGTCGCTTCCATCCACCTGCACTCCAAGCTGCACCGGGAGATGGGCGCCAATTCCGACAAAAGCTACATCTACATTTTTGGCAGCGTTGCCCTGTTCATCCTGTTTATCGCCTGCCTGAACTTCATCAACCTGGCCACGGCCCGGGCGGTGCAGCGGGCAAAGGAGGTCGGCGTGCGCAAAGCAAGCGGTGCCGGGCGCCGCGAACTGATCCTTCAGTTTCTGGGAGAAAGCCTGCTGCTAACGGCTATTGCCGCCGTTATCGGCGCCGGGCTGGCCAGCGCGGCCCTGCCCCGCATTTCCGGATTTCTGGAGCTGAACCTGGCCCTGGACTGGAGTTCGAATTACTGGCTCTCCGGCGGTTTGCTTGCCCTGGCCCTGCTGGTGGGCTTGTTGTCGGGCAGTTATCCGGCCCTGGTGTTGTCGGCCTACCGGCCGGCGGCAGTGCTCAAGGGGCGCCTGCCTGCATCCGGCAACCCGCTTTTCCGGAAGGTGCTCATCGCCTCCCAGTTTGCGGTGGCTATTTTCCTGATTACGGCTACGTTGGTGGCCGGGGGACAGTTGCGTTACATTCAGAACAAAAACCTGGGCTTCAGCAAAGAACAGGTACTTATCCTGCCCTTCCGGTCGTCTCCCAGCCCCGAAAGGGTAAAAACTTTCCGGAGCGAGCTGGCCCGCATCCCGGGCGTCGCCAGCGTATCGGCATCGGCCAACCGGCCGGGGGGCAGCGATTACGGCGTGCCTTACGAAGCGGTGGGCGTGCCCGAAAACGAACAGCCCGCTATGCGCTGCCTGGTCGTCGACGAAGCGTTTCTCGGCACCTACCGCATGGAAACCGCCGCCGGCAGGGGTTTCTCTATGGAATTCCCTTCCGACAGCAGCGCCTATCTGATCAACGAAACGGCGGCGCGGCAGTTAGGATGGAACAGCCCGGAGGGCAAACAAATAGCGATGCCGGCCATCGGCCGCAGCCCGGGCCCGGTGATCGGCATCGTCCGGGATTTTCATTTCCGCTCCCTGCACGAAGCGATCACGCCCCTGTACTTTTTCATGCAGCCGGCCTGGTTCTCGCAGTTCTCCCTGCGCCTGGAAACGGAGAACCTGGACCAAACCCTGGCACTGATCGAAGAGCAATGGAAAGCCTTTGAGCCGGATTACCCGTTTGCTTATTCCTTCTTTGATGAATCTTTCGACAGCCTGCACCGGGCAGAACAACGCACGGCGGCCATCATCCAGTGGTTCACCCTCGTCGCCATCCTGCTGACCTGCCTGGGCGTCTTCGGGCTGGCCAGCTTTACTACTGCCCGCCGTACCAAAGAGATCGGCATCCGAAAGGTGCTGGGCGCCTCCGCCGCCCGCATCTTCGGCCAACTGGCCTGGAATTTCCTGGCCCTGGTGCTGATCGCCTTTGCCGTCGCCGTGCTGCCGGCCTGGTGGGCGGCACGGCGCTGGCTGGCCGGCTTCGCCTTCCATATAGAGCTGCAGTGGTGGCATTTCCTGCTTGCCGGCGTACTGGCTATGGGCATCGCCCTGATCTCGGTGAGCTGGCAGAGCCTCCGGGCGGCGGTGGCCAATCCGGTGGAGGCGCTGCGGCAGGAGTGAAAATATTGTGTATAAGGGCATTCGTATTACTTGTTTGTAAAAGTTTGCTCAAAAAGCAAAGTTTTTCGTTCGCGAGCATAATTGACCTTCTGTGTAAAGGTGCCTAAGTGTATCCGCCGCCGCCTTTGGCTTTGGCGGACAATGAAGGTGTAAATGACAGCCATTCACTAGCAACCCTACGGCGCCGGCCTCTCTTTTACACATTTACACGCTTACACGTTTACACAACGGTTGTGGCTCCGCCACCGTAGGCATTCGTGTATGCGTGGGCAGGCCAGCCTCACAAACGCACGCCCGTTCTCGTTCCTCGCCCGGGTAAAAATGCACGCCCGTCTTCGCTGCGCTCGTCCGGGCCTTCGCCCGCCGCAGCGGCTCCTGCCCGCAGAGGCGGGTAAAAATACACAAATGCACAACCCTGCCCCCACTTTTCCTTCCCCAGGTGCAACCATTCCGGTTCCGTTTCGTACGACATAGGAAGATTGCAAAATATCCATATTAGCGTTTTTTCAAGATGCGCCCGGCCAGGAAGCCTGGATGTATTTACGTCCCATCAACTTGTTGTGACAGCAAGGCAGGTTGGTGTTTCTTTTTTAGCCGTTTACCCAGGCGGGCGCAGCTTACCCCCCTCCTTATAAAAATAGGTTTTCGATCCATCAAAAGGGAGAAGGCCGGCATATTCCGCAACGCAGGCCTGCCTTTCGGTATCGGGCTGGCGTATTATCGCTCCCTGCCGGGCATTTTCTTTTGTGGGCCGGGCGGCCTGAAAATTATTTGATCATGAAGATAGGGCACAAAGAAAGCGACGATTCCTCTTTAAAACAATTCTTTAAAAACCGGAAACTGCTCCTTCGCGCCGTCCTCAGCCTGGGCGGCATAGGCGTGTTGGCCGTCCTCTTCCTGGCCATCGCCGGGTATGGCGCCTATATGGGGAAGATCGGGCAGTTTGCTTACTCCAAACCTCTGATGCTCAAGGTGTCGGACCTGGACTTCTCCTTCCTGTCCGATTACGCCAATGGCGAGCTCTCGCAGTTCGAGGCCGTTGAGATTGACATCAAACCGAAGCATATGGATCAGCTCCAGAGCCTTCGGGACCGCATCCTGCGGGAAGGCGCTGTCGATGGTGCTATCCTGACCGAGGAAGTGCCGGCAAGGCTGACTTACCAGGGCCAAACCTACGAGGTCAAGATAGAACTCGCCGGCAAGATGGCCATTCATTTTAACGACCCGGCGCACTGGCCGCTCCAGATAGAATCCCGGAAGAGCGCCTCGGTGGCCAACATGAAGCGGTTTGACCTGCTCCCCCCGGCCACCGGCGGTTACATGACCGACTGGCTGGGCAACGAAATGCTGAAAGGCAATGGCATTAAAACCATGAAGGGCGATTTCGTCAAATTGTCCATCAACAGCAAACCCCTGGGGGTCTACTACCTGCAGGAACGGTTCCACAAGGACCTTATCGAGAGCCGCCGCTTTGGCGAGGGCATCCTCTTCAAGGTGGAAGAGGATATGGTCGTGGAGAAGGAAGATGAACTGATGAACAGCTCCGACACCAAGGGCCACCTGCTGACGCTGCGGAGGATGTGGACCGACCTGCGGGCCGGCATCCTGACGGTGGATCAATTCTTCGACCTGGAAAAGATGGGCCAGCTGTTTGCCGTCGCCGACCTGATGAACCAGCAACACCCGGTCCTGCGGGAAAACCTGAGCTTCTATTTCAACCCGCAAACCGGCCGGGCAGAACCTGTGCCCTGCGAATTCAATAACCTGAACAATAGCCGGAACCGGGCTTTCAGCTCCGCAGTTGGCAAGCCGAAGCCGGAAAGCCCCTGGCACCATACGCTGGCTCAGGACCCCCTCCTCCAACAGATCATCGGCCATTACGATTTCAAGCGCGCCTACCTGCGCGAAGCCGAAGAACTCACCCGGGAAGATTTTATCGAGAACCTCCTGCTGGACAACGGCGGGAAGGTCAACGTACTGCTCAACCGGGTTTACAAGAACTGGCCCGGGCACGACCTGCCCACCGCCTCCCTCCCCGGCAACCAGCGGTACCTGCGGTTCGTCCTCTTCCCCGACGAAGGGGAAGTCACCGCTTACTTCAACCGGGCAGAAGGCGGTTTCCTCGAAGTCAGCCTGCTCAACCAGCAGGACGTGCCCCTGGAAGTGGGCTACCTGGGCTGGCGGGATACGGTCATCTTCCAGCCCGCGCAGCCCATCACGCTGGAAGGAGGAAAGGGGCAGCCGAAGGCGTACCGCTTCCAGGTTCCGCCCCAGGCGGCCTGGGCGGACAGCATGCTCGCAGAATTGAAAGTGTATTTCAACCTGCCCGGCCTGACCGGGAAGCGGTCGGCTCTGGTCTTCCCCTGGGCGTATGAGGAGCGCCGGGCCCACAATGGCAACCCCATCGTCCGGCCCGCCAATCACCATACCTTCGCTTTCGTCGAGGAAGTGCCGGAAACCAACGTCATCACCATCCCGAAGGGCAACTGGACACTTAGCCGCGACCTGGTCATCCCCGCCGGCCGCCGGCTGGAAGTGGAAGCCGGCGCGCGCATCGACATAGTCAACCAGGCTAAAGTCATCTGCTATTCGCCGGTCTACTTCATGGGCACCGAGCAGGACTCCGTCCTGGTTTACTCCTCCGACACGAGCGCCCAGG
>JAGFJD010000143.1 GCA_024102975.1 Phaeodactylibacter sp.
GTATTGTCATTGCCCAGGCGGCGGGACAGTTCCAGCTCGTAGGCCGCCCAGTCGGCGACAGGATGCCTGGCCACTCCTGATTCCATGGCCGCCCGGGCCACCGCCGGGGCGACAGTGGTGATCAGCCGGGGATCTACCGGCTTGGGAATGATGTAGTCGTTGCCGAACTTCAGATTGGCATTGCTGTAGGCCATATTGACGATGTCGGGCACCGGCTTTTTGGCCAGTTCTGCCAGAGCTTGCACGGCAGCCAGTTTCATTTCTTCATTGATCTCCGAAGCCCGCACGTCCAGCGCGCCCCGGAAGATGAATGGGAAGCCGAGGACGTTGTTCACCTGGTTGGGATAATCCGAACGGCCGGTGGCCATGATGCAATCCGGACGGGCGGCCTTGGCGTCCTCGTAGCTGATCTCCGGGTTAGGGTTGGCCATGGCGAAGATGATGCAATTGTCGGCCATAGCCTTGACCATCTCCTGGCTTAGGACATTGCCGCGCGACAAGCCGATGAAGACGTCGGCGCCCTTCAGGATATCCGCCAGGGAAGTGTCGGCAGGCACAGAGCCGTTCACAAACTCCGGCTTTTTGCCGTCCAGGTTGTGCCGGCCGGGATGGATCAGGCCCTTGCTGTCGTACATGAAAATGTTCTCCTTGCGGGCACCCAGGGAAACGTAGATGCGCGTGCAGGAAATGGCAGAGGCGCCGGCGCCGTTGACCACAATTTTCACTTTGGAGATGTCCTTGCCGACCAGCTCGATGGCGTTCAGCAGGGCGGCGCCGCTGATGATGGCCGTGCCGTGCTGGTCGTCGTGCATCACCGGGATGTTCAGTTCCTTTTTGAGCTTCTCTTCGATCTCGAAGCAGTCGGGCGCCGAGATGTCTTCCAGGTTGATGCCTCCGAAGGTAGGCTCCAGGACTTTAACCGTGCGGACAAACTCTTCGACGTCTTTGGTGTTCAGCTCCAGGTCGAAGCAGTCGATGTCCGCATAAATCTTAAACAACAAGCCCTTGCCTTCCATGACGGGCTTGCTCGCCTCCGGGCCGATATCGCCCAGGCCCAGCACGGCGGTGCCGTTGCTGATGACGGCCACGAGGTTGCCCTTGGCAGTGTATTTGTAGACGTCGCTCACGTCCTTCTCGATAGCCAGGCAGGGTTCGGCCACGCCGGGAGAATACGCCAGGGACAAATCCCGCTGGTTGGCGGTTTCCTTGGTGGGGATGACTTCTATTTTGCCGGGCCGCCCTTTGGCGTGATAAAAGAGGGCGTCTTTTTTCAACAGGTCTTTGTCCATGATCGGTTGGTATTAGTTTGGTTAGTTTGCATGGTGCCTTATTCTTGCCGCTCAAGATAAGGCCCGGATTCCGGATTAAAAAATTTGAGGCAGAGGCAGAGGTTTAGGCCGCTTGCCCTGCGGCTTAGCACCAACTTAAGAAAAAGCGCCCAGCAGTTGTTGGTGACAATTATCAACTTCGTTTCAAAAAAGACTGCCTAACTTAGTAAACCATATAATATTTGTTGAATACCTTCAAAAACTTTTGGCACATGAAAACTAAATTGACTCTTTTCCTGATCGCAATTTTTGGTTTTGCTCCCCTGACGGCACAGGAGTTCGTGCAGGTTCCGCTGGGCGGTTCCTACGCCAACCAGGCGTACTACAACATCGGGACCGACGCGATGGACTTCCTGCCCAACCAATCCTGGGACCTGGCATTCGCCACCGCCCCGGGCTCAGCCGGCATCTTCGTCAACGAAGCCAGCGCCTCCTCCATGGCCGGAGAAGCGCCCGAGCTGAGGTTGTACCTGTCGTACACGACTGATTTCGCCGAAGAGATCGAGCCGGCCCTGCTGGCTTTTTCCGACAGCCTCTACAATGAAGAAATCGACTGGGACAACGGCGCTTTCAACAACCCCAAAGATGACGGCAACTCCGACGACTACGGCTGGGGCACCTACAATCCCGCCAGCCAGGCCATTGAAGGCAACCGGGTCTTCGCCCTGCAACTGCGCGACGACAGCTGGAAAAAAATCTTCGTCGAATCGATGGCAAACGGCTTGTACACCCTTAAATATGCGGATTTGGACGGCGCCAACGAAGGGACGATAACCATCGACAAGGCCAATTTTGCCGGCAGCCCCCTGGTGCTGTATTCCTTCACCACCGGGACGGCCGAACCCAGCCCCGCCAACTGGGACCTGCTCTTCACCCGCTACCGGACGGCCCTGGACCCCGGCGACGGCGTCCTTTTGCAATATATGGTTACCGGCGTACTGTCCGGGCCTGGCGTGGAAACCGCCGAAGCCCGGGGCGTCGACCCGCTCACGGTCGACTATGCTCCCTACCTGGACAGCCTGAGCACCCAGCTGGACGTCATCGGGCAGGACTGGAAGCGATTCGACCTCGGCTCTTTCATGTGGATCGTCGACCCGGAGCGCGCCTTCTTTATCAAAACGGCGGACAACTTATGGAAGGTCGTCTTTTACGCCTTCGACGGTTCCAGCACCGGCATTTTCACTTTCGAAAAAACATACCTGGGCCTTATACAAAGAACAGGAAGCCCTTCCGGCAACGTCTCCGGCCTGGCCGTCTTTCCCAACCCGGTGGTGGAGGAGATGACGGTTACCTTCTCGCTGAAGGAACGGCAGGAACGGCTGCCCCTTTCGCTGGTGGACGGGCTGGGGCGGACGGCCTGGCAAACCACGGTGCGCGGCGACGCGGGCCTAAACGTGCTGAACCTGCGGCTGAACGCGCCGACAGCGGGGCTGTACTGGCTTGTTGTCGGGCATGGAGGGGATCGGGTGACGGCGAAGGTGGTGGGGAGGTAGGCAGGATTATCCTGTCCTCGCAGAGGCCCGTCCGGGTAAAATTGTCAGCTTGATCCGTTTTTGGGGAAAACTTCCCCTATATTTTTGCAGTTCAACCTGCCGGATTTGGCGTAAGTCACCATGTTTTCTCGCAACGATGCAAGGGCGCAACGCCTGTCACAGAGAGACCAGGATTTGTATTTCGGCACGTCCGCCGCCGGACCTGTCTGGACTGTAGCAGGCCCATGGAGTTGGGCCGAATTCCGAGGCGTTGCCTCCGTAGTTGGGAGTGCGCCCGCTGCCGTGCGCAGGATTGTAAATAGCGCATCGGACGTTGTTGCGACGTTGCGTGAGACGAATGGCATGCATTTCCTGGAGAAAGATCGCAACTGTGCCCCCGGATGTCGGATATCCTTTTCCCAATTTAATAAATTAAAGGCCAAAATTTAACAAATAAAAATTATCAATAATCGAACTATTTTTTCCCTTCATTGACAGAAAGGAGTATTTTTGTAGTCTAGCACCAAAAAATGAACACATTTACTTTATAAGCAAACCATAAGACAATATGACCTCTGCTATAGATATCTTCTGTGGAATTGGGGGCTTATCATATGGATTAAAAAAAGCAGGCATCCAGGTTAAAGCAGGCATTGACTTGGACAGTTCCTGCTCGTATCCTTTTACACGAAACTTGAACGCTGATTTTATATCTGAAGATATATCTAAAATCGACGGCAACTCTCTTGTAAAAAAATACTGGTTCAATGTCAAAGAAACCAAAATACTCGTTGGCTGTGCTCCATGTCAGCCTTTTTCATCCCATACTAATAAATTAAAAGAAAAGAAAGATAATAAAAAGTGGAATCTATTAAATGAATTCAAAAGATTGATAGATGAAATTGATCCTGAAATCGTTTCAATGGAAAATGTGCCAAATTTATCAAATCAAACCATATTTGATGAATTTGTAGAGTTTCTAAAAGTTAAAAGATACTATGTTAATCACATGAATGTATATTGTCCAGACTATGGTGTCCCACAGAAAAGAAGGAGGCTGGTTTTGCTGGCATCAAAATACGGAAAAGTTAATTTAATATCTTCGACCCACACCCCGGAAGAATATATTTCAGTTAAGGATGCTATTGGAAATTTGCCAAAAGTGGAGGGTGGCGAAGTTTGCCCGAACGATCCAATTCACCGTACTACGAAATTGACGGACAAAAATGTAAAAAGAATAAAACAATCCAAACCCAATGGCACATGGCTTGATTGGGACGAAGAGTTAAGATTGCCCTGCCATAACAAAAAGAGCGGCAAAACCTACCTTTCAGTTTACGGTAGAATGTCTTGGGAAGAACCATCTCCGACCATTACCACTCAATTTTATAATTATGGAACAGGAAGATTTGGCCATCCATCACAAGACAGAGCATTAACCATAAGAGAAGCAGCATTGCTCCAAACATTTCCAATTGATTATATCCTTTATGAAAAAGAAGAGGATATTTCCTTGAAAAAGTTGGGCACACACATTGGCAACGCTGTTCCGGTTAGGCTTGGAGAAGTCATAGGCCGGTCAATTTTATTACACCTAAGAAACATATGACGACTACCGGCATCTCTAAATTTGAAATGCGCATAGACCTAAATGTTTTGAATCATTTGGGCATGAATCTTTATAGTAATATCCCTGCTGTTCTTTCCGAAGTTGTTGCCAATTCTTGGGATGCGGATGCGGAAGTAGTAGAAATCAATATTGACCCATCAAGGTCAGAGATAATAATTAAGGATGATGGAAATGGAATGGGCTTGGATGATATTAATGCCAAGTATTTAACCATTGGTTATGCAAGAAGGGAAAATGGGGAGGTTGTCACCCCGAAATATCGAAGGCCAGTTATGGGCAGGAAAGGTATTGGGAAATTATCTTTATTTTCAATCGCCAAAACCATTGAAGTCTACAGCAAAAAAAATGAAGAAAAAAATGCGTTCCGGATGAACGCCGAAAAAATAAGAAAACAAATCACTTCTTCTTCATCTCGAACATACAACCCCGAAGAAATAGACCATTCATCCATTGATTTTGCAAAAGGAACAAAGATTGTCCTAAAAGACTTAAAAAAAAGACTCTCTCACGCAGAAGCCGCGCTAAAAAAGAGACTTGCGAGGAGGTTTAGCATAATAGGCGCAAGCCATGATTTTCGGGTTTTCCTCAATAACGAAGAGATAACGATTGAGGATAGAAATTACTTTCACAAAATTGAGTACTTGTGGTACTTCGGTGAAGAATCGAGTTACTACGAGGATTTATCCATAAATAAAGTACATAGCGAAAAGAGAAAAAACATTCTGAATGGAGGGCATCAGCTTAGTGGTTGGCTTGGGCTTGTAAAAGAATCTGGTGAATTACAGGATGGGGATGACAATTTAAACAAGATAGTCCTGCTGGTTCGTGGAAAGTTGGCAAAAGAGGACCTCCTTGAAGATTTTAGAGAGGGTGGGCTTTACACAAAATACCTATTCGGAGAGATTAAAGCTGATTTTTTAGACGATGACGAAAAACCTGATATAGCAACATCAAGTCGCCAAGATATCTTTGAGGAAGATGAAAGATATATAGCCCTTAAAGAGTTTTTATTTTCAGAACTGAAGCACATTCAGAACAAGAGGGCTGAATACAAAAGCCAGGATGCGGAAAAAGAAATATTACAAATTCCCTCAATTAAAGAGTGGTATAATGATCTTGGTTCGGATAGCAGGAACAAAGCCAAGAAACTATTCTCAAAGATAAATCAGATCGCGGTCGATAAAGAACATAAAAAACAACTTTTATCACATGGAGTTCTTGCTTTTGAAAGTTTAAGATATAAAGACGCTTTAGATTCGCTTGAAACAATTTCACTTTCAAACTTGGATGAGTTTTTGAGAGTTTTTAGAGAGTTTGATGACATTGAGGCTACTTTGTATTATAAAATCACTAAAGAGAGGCTTACTATCATAAAAAAACTCAAGGAAAAAGTTCATGACGAGAATGCGCTTGAACGAATATTACAGGAACACTTATTTCAATCTTTGTGGCTACTGGATCCATCCTGGGAAAGAGGAACTGATACACCTTACATGGAACAGAGAATTGAAACTGAATTTGGAAAGATCACAGCAAACTTAACCGAAGAAGAAAGAAAAGGAAGAATTGACATAAAATATAAAACTCCTGTTGGTAAGCACGTTATTGTCGAATTAAAAAGAGCCTCTGTTTCGACAGACACCTATGAACTCCAGCGACAGGTTGATAAATATAGAAGTGGACTTGGAAAGATTTTAACTGAAATATCTCCTCAGCAAAGACCTGTCATTGAAGCGATTTGTGTTGTTGGAAGGCAGTTAAGAGATTGGGAAAACCCCGAAAAGATTGAAGAGTCGGTAAAGGCTATGTCAGCAAAAAATACAAGAGTTGTCACCTATCAACAACTAATTGAAAACTCATACAGGGCTTACAGTGAGTATCTATCTCAAAATACACGTACAGGAAACTTACTACGATTAATAAAAAAAATTGAGGAAGAAATAACAGATGGTTAATATTAATGATTGCTACAGCACAATCAAGGTTAAGAGGCATCCCAAACCGCAAAACCAATACCGATGAAGTTCCTCTCCGAATACCGCGACCCCGAACTGGCCGAACAGTACCTGAAGCAGATCAGAAAAACCGTCACCCGCCCGTGGACGATCATGGAGGTGTGCGGAGGGCAAACCCATAGCCTGGTCAAAAACGGCATCCTCAACATGCTGCCCGACGAGGTGCGCATGGTGCACGGCCCGGGCTGCCCGGTCTGCGTGACGCCTCTCAACCTCATCGACAAGGCCATCTACCTCGCCGAGGAAAAGGGCGTTGTGCTGTGTTCCTTCGGCGACATGCTACGGGTGCCGGGCTCGGAAAAGAGCCTGCTGGCCGCCAAAGCAGCCGGGGCGGACATCCGCATCCTGTACTCCCCTTTGGAAGCCGTCAAGCTGGCGCAGCAAAACCCGGATAAGGAAGTCGTATTCTTCGCCGTCGGCTTCGAGACCACCGCGCCGGCCAACGCCCTCTCCGTCGTGCATGCCCACCGCCTGGGGCTGAAAAACTATTCCATCCTCGCCTCCCACGTGCTGGTGCCGCCCGCCATCGAGGCGGTCATGGAAGACGAAGAGAGCCGGATCGAGGCCTTCCTGGCCGCCGGCCACGTCTGCACCATCATGGGCATCCTGGAATACTACCCGCTGGTGGAGCGCTTCAAGATCCCGATTGTAGTCACCGGCTTCGAACCGGTAGACCTGCTGCAGGGCATCCTGATGGCCGTCCGCCAGCTGGAGAACGGAGAGGCCAGGGTGGAAAACCAATACGCCCGCATGGTGCGCGAAGAGGGCAACATCAAGGCCCAGGAGGCCATCTTCGAGGTATTCGAAGTGACCGACCGCCTGTGGCGGGGCATGGAGGTGATCCCCATGAGCGGCTACGAGGTCAAGGAAAAATACGCTGCCTTCGACGCCAAGCGGAAGTTTGACGTCAACATCGCCGAAGCGCCGGAAAACCAGGAGTGCATCGCCGGGGAGATCATGAAGGGCATCAAAAAACCGCTGGACTGCCCCAACTTCGGGACGAAGTGCAAGCCGGAAAACCCGCTGGGCGCACCCATGGTCAGCTCGGAAGGGGCCTGTGCGGCTTATTACCACTTTTCAGGGCTGGTGCGGGAAGCGGGGGCGGAGGCGTAGGGGAGTTATTAACGTTTCCCGGAGTTGGGCGGAGTTATTGGTTATTGGGCTACCGGGAGTTGAGTGGAGTTATTGGTTATTGTGCATCCATCGCACACCACTGGACAAAATGGCTTTGGACACAGAGACCACTGAGGCCCACACAGAGTACTGTGCATCCATCGTAAGGTTCGCCAGTCAGGCAGGGCTTCGTCCACCGTACACACCCGGCAGTCATTGTCCAACCTCTGAAAGATTGCCGGTCGATAACCAATAACTGCCACCAGTTCCCGGCATTGCAATAATAATTTTGCACTATAGGCCCAAAACATGAATAACCTGCAAACAGCTCTTCCATGAAGATTCTCTTCCTGGCTTCCGCCTTCAACGGCATGGCCCAGCGGGCGTGGATAGAACTCGACCGCCTCGACCATCAGGTCCGGGTGCAGATCGCCGGCAGCGCGGAGGCAATGGAAGCCGCCGTGGAGGAGTTTCAGCCGGATTTGATTATCGCGCCCTACCTCCTGAAAAAAATCCCGGAAAAAATCTGGAAGAACAACACCTGCCTGGTCATCCACCCCGGCATCAAAGGCGACCGGGGCGCCAGCTCCCTGGACTGGGCCATCCTGAACAAAGAGAAAGAATGGGGCGCCACCATCCTCCAGGCCGTCGAAAAAATGGACGCCGGCCCCATCTGGGCAGCCCGCACCTTCCCGATGCGCCCCGCCAGCAAAGCCTGCCTGTACCGCCACGAGGTGACGCAGGCGGCTATGGATGCGCTGCTGGAAGCCGTGGCCAATTTCGAAAAGCCGGGCTTCCAACCGGAACCGCTGGATTACGCCCGCCCGGACGTGAAGGGCAACTGGAACCGCAAGGCCCAACCCGATGACTTCCGCTTCTCCTGGCAGGACGACGCCGAAAGCATCCTCACCAAAATCCGCGCCGCCGACAGCAGCCCCGGCGCGCCGGTGGAGCTGGTAGGCAGGAAATACTTTGCCTTTGGCGGCCATGCAGAATCCCGGAAAGGCCACTTTCAAGTGGCCCGTAACCCCGGCCAAATACTGGCCCAACGCAACAATGCCATCTGCATTGCCTGCGGCGGACAGCCCATCTGGCTGTCCCACCTCAAAGAGCAGGTGGAAGGCGCCATCAAGCTCCCCGCCACCCTGGCCCTGGGCGAAGCCGCCGAAGCCATCCCCATCGACGAACTGGACCCTTTCGACACGCCGGAAGGCGCAACCTTCCGGGAAATCTGGTACGAGGAAGAACAGGATGTCGGCTACCTCCACTTCGACTTCTACAACGGCGCCATGGATACCGGCCAGTGCCGCCGCCTCCGCGAAGCCTTCATCCGGGCCAGGCAGCGCCCCGTGAAGGCCATCGTGCTGATGGGCGGCCACGACGTCTGGTCGAACGGCATCCACCTCAACGTCATCGAACAGGCCGACAACCCCGCTGACGAATCCTGGGCCAACATCCTGGCCATTGACGACCTGATCCTGGAGATCATCCAGTCTACAGACCATTATATCATCTCCGCCCTGCAGGGCAACGCCGGCGCCGGCGGCGTGCCCCTCGCCCTGGCCGCCGACAAGGTGCTGGCCCGCAACGGCATCGTGCTGAACCCCCACACCCGCACCATGGGCCTGTACGGCTCGGAATACTGGACCTACCTGCTGCCCAGGCGCATCGGCACGGACAAGGCCCGGCAGTTCACCGAGCAATGCCTGCCCTGGGGCACGGCCGTGGCCAAAGAGATCGGCCTGATCGACGATTGCTTTGAGGAGACGGCCGGGGCTTTCCGGGAAAGGGTGAAAACGGTAGCCCGCGAAATCGTCCGCCTTCCCTACTTCGACAAGCTGCTGCTGGCCAAGCGCTTCCAACGCCGCAAGGACGAGGCGTTCCGGCCGCTGGCCCGCTACCGGGAGGAGGAGCTGGAACAGATGCGCAAAAACTTCTATGAGAACGACCAGGATTACGACCACAAACGCTTCTGCTTTGTACATAAAATCCACGATGCCGAAAAGGGGCAGTTGGTGGAGGGCCGGGACTGGTACAGCAGCCGGAGGAAGATTTACAGGCGGAGGAAGTGGGAAGCGGTGGATTATGAGGGAGAGTGAGCGTTTGGCCCAAGTTCGATATGCAGGCTAACTCCCCTCTCCCAAAAAACGAGACAGCTTACCCTTCCCTTGCCTATACCTGTTTTCCGGAAAACATCATCAAACTAAACCACAAACAAATGAAAACCAAAACCTTACAACTTCTGCAACTTGCTGCTCCCGTAAAATCGCCCCTACCCTACTCCAGTTCCAAAACCCCCAAATAATTGGTACCTTTACCCAAAAAGCCCATGCGCCTCCAGTCCAACCCCGAGCTAGAGCTGGCGTACGAATACGTCTGTTACACGAACCGCAATATCTTCCTGACCGGCAAGGCGGGCACCGGCAAGACCACCTTCCTGCACAAGATCAAAGAGGAAGCGCCCAAGCGCCTGGCGGTGGTGGCGCCCACCGGCGTGGCCGCCATCAACGCCCGGGGCATGACCATCCACTCTTTCTTCCAGCTGCCCTTCGGGCCCTACCTGCCGGGCAATGCGCGGGAAGCCGCCCGCCAGCGGCGCTTTTCCCGCGAAAAAATCCGCCTGATCCGCAGCCTCGACCTGCTGGTCATCGACGAGGTCAGCATGGTGCGGGCCGACCTGCTGGACGGCATCGACGACGTGCTGCGCCGCTACAAGAACCCCAGCCTGCCCTTCGGCGGCGTCCAGCTGCTCATGATCGGCGACCTGCACCAGCTGCCGCCGGTGGTGAAAGACAATGAGTGGTATCTGCTGCGCGACCATTACCAGACGCCCTACTTCTTCGGCAGCCTCGCCCTGCAGCAAACCCGGCCGGTGGTGGTCGAGCTGAAGCACATCTTCCGGCAGTCGGACGACATCTTCATCCGCCTGCTCAACAAGGTGCGCAACAACGAGATCGACCAGGACGTCCTGGCCACCCTGAACAGCCGCTACGACGCCAGCTTCCGCCCCGGAGAAAAGGAGGGCTACATCACCCTGACCACCCACAACGCCTCTGCCAACGACATCAACGCCGAAAAACTGGCCGCCATCGACCGGGAAGCACACCGCTTTGCTGCCGAGATCACCGGCGATTTCCCCGCCCATGCCTACCCGGCCGACGAGGTGCTGGAACTAAAAACCGGCGCCCAGGTCATGTTCATCAAAAACGACACCGAACCCGAAAAACGCTACTACAACGGCAAAATCGGCAAGATCACCCGCATCGACAAGCACGAAATCCGGGTACAGTGCCCCGGCGACACCGAACCGATCGGCGTGCTGCGCGCCGATTGGAACAACGTGAAGTATACCGTAAATGAATATACCAGAGAGGTGGAGGAAGAGGTCGTCGGCACCTTTACCCAGTTTCCCCTCCGGCTGGCCTGGGCCATCACCATCCACAAAAGCCAGGGGCTGACCTTCGAGAAGGTGATCCTCGACGCGCAGGCGGCCTTCGCCCACGGGCAGGTGTACGTGGCGCTTAGCCGCTGCAAGAGCTTCGAGGGCATCGTCCTGATCTCCCGGATCGGCACCTCCAGCATCCGGACCGACTCCCGGGTCAAAGACTTCTCGGAAGAGGCGGAAAAAAACGCGCCCGACATGGGCCAGCTCCAGCAGGAAAAAGCCGCCTACCAGCAAAACCTCCTCCTCGAACTGTTCGGCTTCAAGAGCCTGAAACGGGCCCTCAACCACCTCAACCGCGTATTGCTCGAACACGAAAGCAAGCTGCTGCCCGGCGCTGTGGAGCAATTCAAAGCCCTGGCCGGCCTGGCCGAAGCGCAGCTCTTCCCCGTCGGGCAGAAGTTCCGGCGCCAGCTCCAGGGCCTGTTCGCCCAGGGCGGCCTGCCGCAGGACAACGAGGCCGTCCAGGAACGCATCCGCAAGGCCAGCGCCTGGTTTGCCGAAAAGGTCAGGGACGAGCTGGAACCCGCCGCCAAAAACATCACCATCGTAACCGACAACCGCTTGATCCGCAAAACGGCCCTGGAGGCGCTGGAAAAACTGCAACTGGAACTGTTTGCCAAACACGCCTGCTTCACCACTGCCCTCGACGGCTTCAAAACCCACGCCTACCTGCGCGCCAAGGCCCTCGCCGAGCTGGATTTCCAGGCCGCCCGCCACCAGGCGCCGCCCCCGGAAAAAGAAACCATAAAACCCCAGGACCTCGAGCACCCGGAACTGTACGCCCGCCTGGAACAATGGCGCAAAGCGGAAGCCGACAAACAGGACGTGGCCCTCTACATGGTGTTGCCCACCCGCACCCTGCTCGAACTGGCCCAAAACCTGCCGCTGAACAACGCCCAGCTGAAAAAAATCCACGGCATTGGCAAAGGCCGCATCCGGCAGTACGGCGCCGAACTCGTCGGCATCATCGGAAATTACTGTTCGGAAAAAGAAATCCCGACGGATACGCTGCCCCTGGCCATCCAGGAAAAAGCCGCCAAAAAGCCGAAGCCCGACACCAAAAAGATCAGCTTCGAGCTGTTCCAGTCGGGCAAAACCATACAGGAGATCGCCGAGGAACGCGGATTTGTACCGTCCACCATCGAAGGCCACCTGGCCCACTATATCGAGCAGGGCGAGCTGAGCGCCGCCGATGTCATGCCCGCAGAGGATGTTGAAAAAATAAAGCAGTTCCTGGCAGATCATCCGGAAGCCGCCCTGTCAGAAGTCAGAAGCCATTTTGACGATGCCTATTCTTATGGGGAGGTGAAGATGGTGAGGGCAGAGGTGGCAAAATGGGAAGTGGGCAGCGGGAAGGCGGAGAGCTGATTTCTCGATTAACGTGAGGTTTGGCCGGGATGTGTTGCCATTCATCAAACTGAGGCCAGTTGAGGCTGAGGTTGAGGTTAAGGTTGAGAACCTTGAGTGCCGGGCGCCTCGGGCAAGCCAGGCTGGAGGCATACTTGCCAGGGAATGCCGGGGTTGCCGCTCCCAGCTCTAATCCTCAGCCTTAGCCTTAACCTCAAACCTCACGTTCGATTATTTACCGCCCCCGGCCCCCCAACTCCCGCGTCATCTCCTCCAGTTCCTTCCGCAGGCTCTCCGCGTTTTCCAGCGAAGTGCTGCTGTTCAATTTCAGGGACAGCTCGTCGATGGTGTCCAGGTAGAGCGTCTCCATCTCCACGTCGGAACGCAGTTCTTCCATATTGGCGAGGTCTTCATAATGGCCTTCCTTGAGGCGTTTGAGTTCCAGTTCCTTATCGGAGATGGACCGGGTGAGCAGGCGGTTGTGCTGCAGGACTTCCAGCTTGTGCAGGGCCGTCTCGAAAAAGCTGATCTTGGACTGGCGGAGTTTCAATTCCATCTCGAACTCCCGGATAAGGCGGATCGCGTCCTCGCGGGTTTTGTTAGCCAGCCCTTCGCCGGTGGCCATCTGGCCTTTCAGTTCCTTAATGCTCTTTTGAATCTGCCGGGCCTCTTCTTTGTTCTTTTGGATCTGCTCCCGGCAAAATTCGATGCGCTCTTCCGACATCCCTTCCACGGTGGAACGCCGGGCCTTTAACCGCCGGCGTTTTTGCAGGTAATCCCACAGGAAAAAGGCGCCGCCGCCGATAGCCAGCACCAGCAAAGTCCCCAGGATGAAGGGGAAAAGCCGCCCCATAAAGCGCAACAGGAAAACAAAAAGCAGGAAGATAAGCGCCGCACGGATGATCCAGTTGCCCGTATTGTTTTTTTGTCCTTCCATGACTCTGTTCGGTAAAAAATCAGCAAGCAACAGTGGGCACTAATCCTGGCTTTTATACTCAAACGACAGCATCTGCACATCCCGCGAATTCGGCCCGACAAATACCTGGAACAGGCCGGGTTCCACCACCCACTCCAGGCGGCCGTTGCAGAATTGCAGCAAAGATTCGTCGATAGGGAACCGAACTGTCTTTTCCTCGCCGGGTTGAAGGGTGATCTTTTCAAAACCTTTCAGCTCTTTGACCGGGCGGCTGATGCTGCCCACCACGTCGCGGATGTATAGCTGCACAACCTCTGCCCCGGCGCGCTCGCCGGTATTCTTCACCGTAACGCTCAGGGTGACTTTGCCTCCTTGCGTCATTTCGGTATGCGA
>JAGFJD010000156.1 GCA_024102975.1 Phaeodactylibacter sp.
TTCGCAAAAACCCAAAAAAACACGCCTCCCCTGTTGACCCCCGCCGGGTATCCTTTATGATCCAACAGGACAAAACATATACCTCAGCCGGTTTTCCCAATTCCGAAGTTCTTTTGTTAACTTCACTGGTGCTCTGTAACATAAGTTTGATCGAAGAATTTCGAGTCTTTTTTTTTCGGCATCAAGGCGCGACGACCGCCCATAGCCGAAGCTATGGAAGGGAGGAGCAACGAAGAGGCCGGGAAAAAGAGGCCGAAATTGTCGATAGGAACTTATGTTACAGAGCACTGGTATAGATTGCGGAAAACCAAATCCTATGTTCAAAAAGAAGGGCGGCTGTACCGACGAAGAAATCCTCGAAGCTTTCCGGGAAGGGGCGCCGAAGAAGATGGCCCGGGGCCTGGCCTGCCTGGACCGCGACTGCCGCCCCCAAATAACCGCCTGGCTGGCCCGGCGCGGGATCGATGAGGGCCAGGCGGGGCAAATTTACGAAGAAGCCGTCACGGATGCCATCGTGAACCTGTGCCGACTGGGGAAAACGCTTACGACTAACCTTTGCGGTTATGTTTTCTCCATCGCCCGGAACAAGTGGCGAAATGAAATGAAGCACAGAGGCAAAGCGCCGGAAGCATTGCCCGAAACTCTGGAGGAAGAGCAACCGGAAGAGCAGATCCCGCCCGAGATCATCGGGTTATGCCGCGACCTGCTGGAGGAGCAATGCCGGAACATCCTGGACGACGCCGACGACGGCCTCTCCATGCAGGAGATCGCCGACAAATACGGCTACTCGGACGCCCGCACCGCCAAGCAGACCAAGTACCGCTGCTGGCAGAAGTTCGTCGGTTGCGTGAAAGAAAAACTACTCAAAGAATGGTGAAATGGCAAACGACAATCAATATACCGAAGCATCGATCGACGCCTACCTGTGGGACGATATGGCCCCGGAAGAGCGCCGGGCCTTCGAAGCCAGGCTGGAGGCGGACCCCGGCCTGCGCCGGGCGTTCGAGCTGCGCAAAGCTATCCGGGAGGGCTACCGCCGGGAAAGGCTCCGCCGGGAAACCCGGGAGAAAATCCAACTGGCCCGGCGGCAAAGCAGGGCCAGGCAGTGGTGGAGGCGCTGGTGGGCCCTTGGGGTGATCCTCCTGGCCCTGGCCGTCGCGGCGGGATGGTGGTATTGGGGAGGAGATAAAAACGACGGGCAATCAGAAAAACCTCCTTCCTCCGAACAGCCTGTTGCCGGTTCGCAGGAAGGGCAGGAGGAGGAGGAGCTGCTCGGGCAGGGAGGCACCGGTACGGCCCTGGTTCCCATCCAACGGGCGGTTGTCCGCGACGGTCGGTTGCAGGAGGTAACGCCTGCCGGCTCCCAACGGGTGGCCATCCTGGCCGGCCCCCGGAAGCAGGCCCAATTCGGGAAAGAGGCGCTCGTCCTGTACTTCCCCGAGGGGCAGGCGCCGGGCAGGAATGCCGTCCGGGTGGCAGAACTGATCGTGGACGGCAAAGCGCAATGGTACGTCGGGATCGAAGGGCAGTACTTCCCGCTGGAGGAAGGAGACAATGAACTGGTGGAAGAAGGAAACGAAAGCATTATTCAGTGGCTGAAGCAATTGGAATAAGTAAACACTGGGAGGATGAAACGAACCGCCCCATTTTTATTTTTTGTTTTTTGCTGCTTTTTTCCCGCGTTTTCTCAGGACGGCCCGGCATCGGGCCTTTTGTGGGAAGACGATGCCTACGAACAGCTGGAACCCTTCCCGGCAGGTGCCCGAACCGGAGGCAAGGTAAAGGCCAGCCTGAGCCCTTATGCCCCGCCGCCCGGCGACCAGTGCTACCAGCAGTCCTGCGTCGGTTGGGCGATCGCCTGTGCCATGACGACCCGCTGGGCCTACCAGTGCCGCCCGGCCCGCCCTTCCTGGATCGAAGCCCGCCGGTTCTCGCCGGCCTGTATTTACAACCAGATCAAAGAGGGTGAGGACTGCCTGGCGGGCGCTTACCTGACCAAGGGCCTGAAACTGGCCGCAGAAAAAGGCGTTTGCCTGCTCCGCTCGTTCCCCTACGAATGCTGCTGCTGCAGCAAGCTGCCCACGCCGGCACAGCGCCAGGAAGCCGGAAAATATAAGATCAAAGGATACCAACGCCTTTACGGGCTGAACGACAGCCCGGAAGGCCGCCTGCAAAAGACGCTTTATGCCCTGGACTATCACAACCCGGTCATAGTGGCCCTGGAAATCACGCCCGATTTTAAAACACTCGGCGCCGGGCAGGAACGCTGGTCGCCCGACCGGGAAGCCCTCGCCGGGGGCAACGTGCAGGGGCACGCCCTGGTGGTGATGGGTTATGACGAAGAAACGGCCACCATCACGCTGCTCAACAGCTACGGCCCCGGCTGGGGCAGGGGCGGCACGGTGGAGATGTCGTTTAGCGATTTCTCCCGGCAGGCCAGGTACGGCGTGGTGGTGTCGTTGGGCCGGTGGGCGTGCGAATAGCCTGAAAAAAAACGCAGTACGCTGTAAATTATACTGGCGAACGCGTGGTTTTGTCAGGAACAAAACCAGCGATGCCAGTATATACTGACCCGGCGGGTTTTGTAGTCGACAAAACCTGCCGTGCGTCAGTATAAACA
>JAGFJD010000181.1 GCA_024102975.1 Phaeodactylibacter sp.
GCAAAAACGGAAAACTGCTCAGCGTGAGCGAAAAAGGTTTGCATGAAATCGACCCCGCCACGAAACAAAGCCGGCTGATCCCCTTCGGCCGGCCCCCCGAACCATTGCCTAATTTTACTTATTCGCATTTTTTGTACGAAGGCCCCGCCGGCACAATCTGGATTTTTGCCTTCGAAGGCTTGATCGAGGCTATACCTGCAGGCGACGGCTATCGTTTCCGCTATTTTAAGAACAACCTGGCCGCCCGCACCTCCTTATCCCACAACACCGTGCTCAGCGTAGCCGCCGACCCGCTCGAACCCGAACGCTACCTCTGGGCGGGTACGAAAGGCGGAGGGCTAAACCGGCTCGACCGGCAAACCGGCAAGTTTAAACATTACAAAACCGAACAGGGCTTGCCCGATAACGTGGTCTACGGCATCCTGCCCGACGACAACGGCCACCTTTGGCTGAGCACCAACCGGGGCCTGTGCCGCTTTCACGTGCGGGAGGAGACGGCCCGCAATTTTACCGCAGCCGACGGCCTGCAGGACAACGAATTCAACCAGTCGAGTTACCTGAAAACCCGAAGCGGTCATTTGATCTTCGGCGGCATCAACGGACTGACCGTGTTTCACCCCGACAGCCTGCAGTTCAACCAACGCAGGCCCACAACCGCCATCACCCGCATCCGGGTGAACGGCCAACCGGCCGGCTTTCGCGCCCCGGAAAGCGCGGAGGGCCATTTCCCCCTCCTGGAGACGACAGGCCATCGAACCCTCCGCCTGGAATTGGCGCACCATCAGAACCTGATCTCGCTGGAATTTGCCGCCCTCGATTTTTCCAACCCCGCTCAGAACCAATACCGCTACCAGTTGGCCCGGAAGCGGTTTTTTGAAAAACGCGAAAGTGAAAACTGGGTGCAACTGGGCTACAGAAACAACGTACAGTTCGTTGACCTGCCTCCGGGCAGCTATACCTTCAACGTGCTGGGCAGCAACAACGACCCCGATGGCAATCGGGGCTGGAGCGAGCAACCCGCCGTGCTCGAATTCACCATCCGCCCGCCCTGGTGGGCCGCCTGGTGGGCTTACCTGCTGTACGCTCTGGCAGCAACCGGCCTCATCCTGCTCGGTTACCGCTATAAGCTGCGCCAGCGGCTGCAGGCCCAGGACGCCCTCCGGCTGAAGGAACTGGACGAATTTAAGAATCGCTTCTTCACCAACATTACCCACGAGTTCCGCACCCCGCTGACCGTGATCCTGGGCGAAGCGGAAAGACTTCAGCGGGAGGGCGCCGCGCCGGAGCAATCCGCCGGCTTGATCAGGCGCAGCGGCGAAAACCTGCTGCGCCTCGTCAACCAGTTGCTCGACCTGGCCAAACTGGAATCAAACAGCCTCAGGCTCAACTATGTGCAAGGGGATGTCCTGGCCAACCTGCGCTATATCGCCGAAAGCCTTCGTGGGCTCGCCAACAGCCGGAGCATCCGGCTGCAGGTGGAGAGCCCGGTGCCGGAAATCGTTATGGACTACGACCCGGAGCGCCTGCTGCAGATCGTGTACAACCTATTGTCGAATGCCATCAAATTCACGCCTCCCGGCGGGAAGGTGGAACTGCGGGCAGAGGTGCCGCCGGAGCCGCCCTCCTCCCTGCTAACCCTCACAGTAAGCGATACCGGCATAGGCATCCTACCGGAGGAACTGCCGCATATTTTCGATCGCTTTTATCAAGCCCAAGCCCCCCCCGGCCCCTCCAAAGGGGGGGAGGTTCCGGCAGAGGGCCGTTTCAGCAGGCCCTCGGCTCCCAATCCCCCCCCCTTGGGCGGGCTAGGGGGGGCTGGCATCGGGCTGGCCCTGACCAAAGAACTGGTGCATGCCATGAACGGAGAAATCGAAGTAGAAAGCCAGGTGGGGAGAGGGACCACTTTTACCGTCCGACTTCCAGTTTCCAAACAGGCCCAAATGGAAGAGCCCGGGGCTTCCCCTTTTTTTACGGTATCTCCGGAGGCGGCGCCGGAAGGCGACGCCAGCTTGCAGAGAGGCCTTCCCCTTATTACAGAACACCAGGCTTCCGTCCTTATCATTGAGGACAACCCCGACGTAGTGGAATACCTTGCCTCCTGCCTTTCTTCTTCCCGGGGGGAAAGCCGGGAATGGGCGTACACCCTCAGCTTCGCCTACAATGGCAGGCAAGGCGTCGGAATGGCGCTGGACACCACGCCGGATATCATTATCAGCGACGTGATGATGCCGGAAAAGGATGGTTTCGAAGTATGCGAGATCCTGAAAAACGACGAGCGCACCAGCCACATCCCCATCGTATTACTCACGGCTAAGGTGGGGGTAGAGAACCGCATCGCCGGGTTGCGCCGGGGCGCCGACGCCTACCTGGCCAAGCCTTTTCACGAGGGAGAATTGCTCGTCACCCTGGCTAATCTGCTTGAGGTGCGCCATAAATTACAGGCCAAATACCTGGAAATGGCCACCCAACTCCCGCCAGTCGACACCTCCGAAAAGCAGCAGCCTGCCGACCTTGAGGAGGTTTTCCTGCAAAAGCTGCATACCGCTGTCCAGCAACGCCTCGGCGACTCCTCCCTGACCGTGGATGACATCTGCCGCGCCGTCGGCATGGGGCGATCGAACCTGTACGCCAAACTATCTGCCCTTACCGGCACGTCGTTCAACCTCTATCTCCGTTCCCTGCGCCTGGCCCGCGCAAAAGAACTCCTGCTCACCACCAATATGAACGTTTCGGAAGTGGCCTACGAAGTGGGCTTCAAAGACCCGAAATATTTCAGCCGGGTATTCTCGAAGGCTTATGGTACGCCGCCGAGCGAGTTAAAGCCTTGACCATCGGGGGCTTTTCAAAACATTCTGTCCAACGTTAGCCGTCCCCCGTCCGTCATCCTCCATCCCATTCGGACAATAATCCACCTTTTCCGGACAATAGTGCGAAGGCGGTTTCCGCCATACCGGCATCTTTACAACGCGGAAACGGCTTCCTGTTTTTCCTGCTTCAGGTACAGCCCGCTTGAAAAAATGGATTACAATAATATACAAACAAAAAATGATGAGACGACCTGCAATTTTCCCAGTGTTGCCGGCCCTGTGCCTCCTTCTGGCCTTAAACAACCTACACGCAACCATCCGCTACGTCAAACCGGGCGGCAGCGGAACCGCCGACGGTTCCTCCTGGGGCAATGCCTCCGGCGACCTGCAGGCCATGATCAACGCTTCGGGCCCCGGCGACCAGGTGTGGGT
>JAGFJD010000228.1 GCA_024102975.1 Phaeodactylibacter sp.
TTCGTCGTCAACGGCATGCCCATCACCAACGACCTGTACAGCTTCGACGACGGCCTGAACGGCTCCACCACCATCGACTTCGGCAACGCCGCCCAGGTGGTCAACCCCGACGACATCCAGTCGATCAACATCCTGAAGGGGCCGGCTGCCTCGGCCCTGTACGGCTCCCGGGCAGCCGACGGGGTCATCCTCATCGAGACCAAAACGGGCGCCAGGGCTGAGGGCTGGGGCGTGGAAGTGAATTCCACGACCACCTTCGAAGAGATCCTGAAACTGCCGAATTACCAGAACGAATACGGTTTCGGCGCCGACGGCAAATACAGCTACCGGAACGGCACGACTTATCAGAGCTTCGACGGAGTCGACTACTACGAAGCCTACGGGGAGAACTGGGGCCCCCGCATGAACGGCCAACTGGTCAAGCAGTTTAACTCCGACGGGGAAGCCGTGCCGTTCACGCCCGCGCCCGACAATATCCGGAACTTCTTCCGCACCGGCATCACCAGCATCAACAACATCGCCATCAACAACGCTACGGAAGGGGGCGACTTCCGCCTGTCCTACACCAATACCAGTTCGAGGGGCATCGTACCCAATACCGACCTGAGCAGGAATACGTTTCAGGCCAGCATTGGCCGGCAGATGTTTGACGAACGCCTGAAGGTGCGCCTGAACGCCATGTACGTCCGCTCCGGCTCCGGAAACGTGCCCAATTCCGGCTACGACGAATCCTCTTCCATCATGTACGGATGGCTGTGGTACCCCCGCCAGGTGGAGATCGACGACCTCCGGCAGTACTGGGAACCCGGCCTGGAAGGCGTACAGCAACGGTATGTGGAAGACCTGTGGGTGAACAACCCCTGGTTGATTGCTTATGAAAATACCAACTCCTTCCAGAGCAACCGCCTGATCAGCAACTTCCAGGTGGCATACGATTTCAACAAGAACTTCAGCGTCCGCCTGCGCTACGGCGCCGATGTGGTCGACGACCAGCGGCAGTACCGCCGGGCGCCTTCCACCAAGGCCGTCCTGCAGGGCAGCTACCGGGAAGACGAGATCTCCTTTCAGGAAACCAATGCCGAAGTGCTGGCCTCCTACCGCACCGACCGGTCCAGCGGCTCCGCCTTTGGCCTGGAACTCAAAGCCGGCGGCAATATCATGCGGCAGAACGCCAACTTCCTGGTTGCCAACAACCCCGAGCTGAAATTCTTCGGCACCGATGAAAGCATCTACACCCTGGCCAACGCCCGCTCCGGCGTGCTGGTCGAATCCCAAAAAACACAGGCCGGCATCAACAGCCTGTTCGGCATCGCCACCCTGTCTTACCGGGATTTCCTCTACCTTGACGCTGCCCTGCGGCAGGACTGGAACAGCACCCTCGTCAACCCGGATGTCGGGCTGGACGGTTCCAACTTCAGCTTTTCCTATCCTTCGGTATCGCTGAGCGCTATCCTTTCCGAGGCGCTGGGCTTCCCCACTACTTCGGCTGTTTCGTTCCTGAAACTCAAAGGGGCTTATGCGGAGGTTGGAAACGGCGCGCCGCCCTATGCCTTCGGAACGACCTTCACCCCCCGGCCCGCCTTCGGGACCAACTCGGTATTCACCACCAACCGGACCGTAGCGGACCCCGGCCTGACCAACGAGCGCACCCGCGCCGTCGAATTCGGGTTGGACGTGCGGCTGTTCAACGACCTGTTCCGCCTGGACGCCACCTATTATAATATGCTCAGCTTCGACCAGGTGATCAACCTGCCGGTGGCTTCGGCCAGCGGTTACGACTTCAAGACCACCAACGGCGGAGAGATCCGCAACGAGGGCATCGAGCTGCTGCTCAGCGCCACGCCGGTCAATTCCGGCAACTTTAGCTGGGATGTGACCCTCAACCTCGGGCACAACCGCGCCACAGTGGAAAGCCTGCCCGACGTGGTAAGCGGCGGCCGCTATTCCATCGTCGCCGATGTGTTTCCCGGTGATGAAGGCGGGGCTGACCTCGAATACGTCGCCGAAGAAGGCCAACTGCTGGGGCAGTTGTACGGGCTGGGCTTCCAGCGCGGCCCCGGCGGCCAGATCATCCACGAAAACGGCCTGCCGCTGCTGACTGAAGAGAAAGTCTCGGCAGGGTCGTATCAGCCGGACCTCCGGGCGGGCATTTACAACACCTTGTCGGTAGGCAACTTCAGCCTGGGCTTCCTCTTTGACGGCCAGTTCGGCGGCAACATTTATTCCCGGACGCACGCCCTGATGGCCACCGGTGGCGCCATCACCAACGAAGACGACCCCAATCTGAACCTGAAAACGACCGACGGCCGCACCATCTACTCCGTCGATTACGACGCAACCACCGGGCTGCCGGTTTATACGCTGGAACAGGAAGGCGGCATTGTCGCCCCCGGCGTCATGTACGGTTATGAGACCGGGCCAAACGGCAATATCCTGTTTGGCGAATCGGGCCCGATCCGTACGGATCAGCTGGTCGAGAACGACGGGCTGGCCTGGTCGTACAATTCCGATTCGGAGCAATGGGAAAGCGAGCTGGTCAAACCCGGCGGCGCCGGCTATACCGGCTACTTCTACACTTACTATGGCAACGGCTTCAACCGCGACAACATCGAAGCGGCCACCTACGACGCCACTTACGTGAAACTGCGCGAGGTGAGCCTGAGCTACACCCTGCCCGGCAGCCTGCTGGGAGGAATCGGCATCGCCTCCGCCCGGGTGGCCCTGGTCGGCCGCAACCTGTTGCTGTTTACGAACGTGCCGTCCATCGACCCGGAGACCTACTCCATCCGCAACGGCCTGTTCGTCAATGGCTTTGAGAGCACGCAGTTGCCGTCCACGCGGAGCTTTGGGGTGTCGCTGCATCTGGGGTTTTAGGGAAGTGACAGGGTATTGGTTATTTCCAGCGCGGCAATAACCAATAACCCTAATCCCTATTCCATTCCTATCCGTTTCTTGACAAAAAAGCAAACCATGAAATTATATAAATCCTTATCCTTCTTCGCTCTGGCCGGCATGCTCTTCCTCCTGTCCTGCGAGCAATTTGACGAATTAAATGAAAACCCGAATGAGCCGACTACTGTATCTCCGGACGTGCTGCTGGCCTCAGCCATCCGCAGCAGCATGAACACCATGGTCACCGAGTCGTTCCTGCTGGGCAACAACGCCGCCCAGTTGACGGCGAAGACCCTGCGGACGGAGGTGGACGCCTACAACTGGAACGCCTTCCCCACCGTTTGGGAGGGGCTTTACGAGAGCCTCACCGACGTTTATGCCGTAGAGGAAATCGCTCTGGAAGCAGGCAACGAAAAGCTGCAGGGCGTGGCCATCGTCCTGCGTTCCTGGATATTCGCCACGCTGACCAATGCCTACGGCGATATTCCTTATTTCGACGCCATCCAGGGCGCTGACAATGTCTTCACCCCGGTATATGATACCCAGGAGGACATCTACAGCGACCTGCTCGCCCGGCTCGCCCAGGCCGACGGCCTGCTGGCGGACGGCACCTCCGGCACCATCACCGGCGATATTCTCCTCAACGGCGACGCCTCCAAATGGCGGAAACTGGCCAACTCCCTCCGCCTGCGCCTGCTGATGACAGCCGGCAACCAGATCGGGGACGCCGGCAGCCGTTTCGAGGCCATCGTCAACGGCAGCGACATCATGAGCAGCAACGGCGACAACGCCACGCTGGCCTACCTCAGCGGCTTCCCGAACCAGTACCCCCTCATCCCGCTCAAAACAGGCGATTTCGACGCGGTGGCCTTCAGCCGCACAGCCCTGGACGTCATGGATGCCTACGGCGACCCCCGCCTGATGCGCTATGCCCGCCCGGATAACGACGAATACAACACCGACGCTACCTTTTCGGGTGCCGCGAATGGGTCCAACACTGCCAACTGCAGCAAGTCGGGCTCCCGCCTGGGGACGCAGTATTTCAACGACCCGGCCCAAACTACGGCCAGCGAGCTTGGATTATCCATGGCGGAAGGTATCCTGATGACTTATGCCGAGGTGGAGTTCCTGCTGGCAGAGGCGGCCGCCAAAGGGTGGATCGCCGACGGCGTTGAGGCCCACTACCGGGCCGGCATCGAAGCTTCCATGGCCTACCATCAGGTAAATCCCGAACCTTTCGGCTGGAGCAGCTTTGATGATTTCTACGAAAATTCCGGCGTTGCCTACGAAAAAGAAACCGACATCTGGGAGCAGAAGTGGCTGGCCCTGTTTTTCCACGGTCTGGAGCCTTACTTCGAAGTGCGGCGCTGGTACTTCGAGAGCGGCCTGTCCTGGGCCGGCATTCCCTTTCTGGAGGCGGCGTGCGACAACCTGAACGACGGCAACCTGCCGCTCCGTTTCCTGTATCCGGGCGAAGAGCAGAGCCTCAACGCGGACAGCTATCAGGATGCGGTGGGCCGCCTCGGCGGGTCCAACTCGCAGAACGCGGCGATGTGGCTGGTGCAGTAAAATTATTACGGTTTCCGGACAGGATAGTACACCGATCAGTGTACTATCCTTTTTATTCAGCTACCCGAACAACATGCAAAAGAAATACTTTGACATACACGCCCCGGTCTTCTACCCTTCGGCCATCATCATACTGTTGTTCATCGTCCTCACCCTCTTCATCGGAAAGCCGATGGAAGAGGTCTTCACCCGGACGCAGGAGGGGATAACTGCCAACGCCGGATGGTTGCTCGTGTTGTCCGTCAACATTTTTCTGGCCTTTTCCCTCTATTTCGCATTCAGCAAGATGGGCAGCATAAGGCTGGGCGGGCCGAAGGCCAGGCCCGACTTCAGCACTTTCGCCTGGTTTGCCATGCTCTTTTCTGCCGGCATGGGCATCGGGCTGCTCTTTTTCAGCGTAGCGGAGCCGGTTATGCATTACTCCAACCCGCCGGTGCCGGTGGGAAGCGATGTGCAGGCCGCCAGGAACGCCATGAAGTATACCTTCCTGCATTATGGGTTGCACGCCTGGGCCATCTATGCGATCGTAGGGATGGCGCTGGCGTTTTTTACTTTCAACAAAAAACTGCCGCTCACGCTGCGGTCTGTTTTTTACCCCCTGCTGGGAGAGCGCATTCACGGGGTATTCGGTGACTTTATCGATGTGGTGGCGGTGGTGGCCACGCTCTTCGGGCTGGCCACGTCGCTGGGGTTTGGCGTGCAGCAAATATCGGCAGGGCTGGCCCATCTGTTCGGTACGCCCGATACGGTGATCATGCAGGTCGTGCTGATAACGGTTATCACCGGCATGGCGACCATTTCCGTCGTTCTCGGCCTGGACAAAGGCGTGCGGGTGCTGAGCGAGCTGAACATGCGCCTGGGGATGGTTTTCCTGGCCGCCATGCTTTTTCTGGGCCCCACGGTTTTCCTCATGGATGCTTTTATCCAGAACACCGGCGCTTACCTGCAGGACCTCATCGCGCTGGGTGCCTGGTCGGAGACGTATGCACAGACCGGCTGGCAGAACGACTGGACCGTTTTTTACTGGGCCTGGTGGATTTCCTGGTCGCCTTTTGTGGGCATGTTCATCGCCCGTGTTTCCAGGGGGCGTACCGCCCGGGAATTCTTCCTGGGGGTATTGCTGGTGCCTTCTCTGCTGACCTTTCTGTGGATGTCGGTTTTCGGCGGGTCGGCGCTCTTTCTGGAAATTAATGGCATTGGCAATATTTCCGAGGCGGTCAACGAAAATATTGCGACGGCGCTTTTCGTCCTGGTCGAACAATTCCCGTTGTCTCTCATCACCTCCGTTGCCGGCATATTGCTGGTCACCAGTTTTTTCGTCACCTCTTCCGACAGCGGTTCCCTGGTCATCGACAGCATCACGTCTGGCGGCAAGCTCGACGCGCCGGTCGGGCAGCGGATTTTCTGGGCCTTGTCGGAGGGGGCTGTAGCCGCCACGCTCCTGTTGGGCGGCGGCCTGAAAGCCCTGCAGACGGCTGCCATCTCCACTGGCCTGCCTTTTGCCCTTATTTTGCTCATCATGTGTTACAGCCTGTATAAGGGCCTGGATGAGGAGTACCGGCAAATGCAGCAGGCTGCCCAAAAGCAACAACGCGAATCTTACCGCGAAATACTGAGGGACCTGGCCAGCAAACGCCAGGCAAAAACCAAACAGAACACGGATGGACTCCAAGATTAGCAAGATACTGGTATGCCTGGACCTCACCGAAATGGACCGGGTGTTGCTGCGTTATGCCGGCCATTTTTGCAGAATGCTGGGTACGGTAGAGCAAGCCTGGCTCGTCCACAACATCAAATTCGATTATCCCGGGGAAGCCAAATTCCTCCTGGACGAACTGGAGCGCCCTCTCCCGGAACTGATCGCCGAAGAGATAGCCGAGCAGGCGCAGCGCCATTTCGAATCGGCAACCCACTCCGTAGACTGGAAGGTGGAGACGACAAACCGTTCTTCCACTGCCCATGCCCTGGCCGGATTGGCCCATGAAAAAGAAACAGGCCTGGTGATCTGCGGCAGGAAAATTTCTTACCAGGGATCAGGCCGGGTGGCGGAGAAAATGCTCCGCCTGCCGGAATTTCACGGCAACCTGCTCACCGTTCCGGAAACGGCGCCCTACCGTATGGAGAGGCTTTTGGTGCCGGTCGACTTCTCCGCGCCCTCCACCCGGGCGCTGAAGCTCGCTTATAAAATGGCATCAGCGTCCGATGCCGCCGCCGTTTCCTGCCAGCATGTGTACAGCATTCCCACGCATTATTTCCCCTACATTCCCGTAAAAGGCTTCCGCCGGTCGATCGAAGAACAAGCTAAAAATGACTTCAAAAAATACCGGGAGGCATTGCCGGAAGCATTAAAACCAATATCTTGTGCGTTCACGTATTGCAATGGGCGCACCGTAGCCCAAACCGTTTACGATTTCGCCATCGATAGCAATAAAGACCTGATCGTCATTGGCTCCAGGGGGCGCGGAGGCCTGCCGGCAGCCTTGCTGGGCAGTACCGCCATCCAGTTGATGCAATTCGATTTCCACGTGCCGCTGCTGGTGGTGAGGTGAGGGTGCCGGATTGTCATATCGCCCTGTTGCCGGCGGGAGGGCGGCAGATGGCTGGGCGGTTTGGCTTTGAGAATGTTCAAAAACACGCAACTATTTAGTTCTGCTTTAGAAACCATTCAACTTATATGCCTCACCCCGACATCACCATCGAACCCGAACTCCGGGAAAAGTGCCCGCACCTCCAGGCCGGCTGCCTGATCGCGCAGGTGCAGGTGGCACCCGCCAGCCCCCGGCTGTTGCAGGAAATGGAGCGGGCCTGCGAGGAGGCCAGCCGCTCTCTTGCCATAGAAGAGATCAGCCATCTGCCCCGGATCCGGTCTGCCCGGGAAGCGTACAAAGCCACCGGCAAGAAGCCGGGGCGGTACCGGCCCAGTGCGGAGGCGCTGCTTCGGAGGGTAGTGAGCGGGAAGGGACTGTATCGCATCAGTAATGTCGTTGATGTGATCAACCTTTGCTCCCTCACCACTCATTTCTCGATCGGGGGGTACGATACCGGCAGCATCGCCGGGCCCATCACTATGGGCATCGGGCGGGAGGGCGAGCCCTACGAGGCCATCGCCCGGGGGGTGCTTAACATCGCCGGCCTGCCGGTGCTGCGGGACGAACAGGGCGCCTTTGGCAGCCCGACCAGCGATTCGGCCCGGGCCATGATCCGGGACGAATCCGTACGCATTTTATTGGTATATTTCAACTTCGGGGGGCACCAGGGGCTGGATGCCGTGCTGGAGGATACGGCGGCCCTTCTGGAAACGTATTGTGCAGGGAAGGAAATCGAGGCATGGATTTAGTGCTTGGTTTTTTTGGCCCCGGGCGCCTACTTTTTTTCGGCGCCTCTTGACTCTTATCCGCTTTTTTCCATACCTTTGGTTACCATTTTTTGATTTGATACTTTTTGTCGTTTTTATTCTTAGCTATGTGACCATAAAGCAATAACAACGTCTTACGCTCGTAATTGAGCGGGGCCTCCCTCCATCCCAGTTTAGCCAGCCATTTTTTGGGACCTTCCCTTTCAGAAAGCCCGTTAAAATCCTGACTATGCTTGGGTGCTGCCGTAACGGTGAGCATGCTTTAGCGCTGCTCGCTTCCGGAGGCGTTTGATCCGGCATCCTTTTTTTACTTTTTAACTTATTAATTTTTTTGTAATGAACATTTTTGTTGCTAGGCTTAATTTTGACACCGACAGCGACACGCTTCGGGAAGTTTTTGAATCTTTCGGAGCAGTTGACTCCGCCAAGGTCATCATGGACCACTTCACCGGCAAGTCCAGAGGCTTTGGCTTTGTTGAAATGCCCAATGACGATGAGGCCTATGCCGCCATCGAACAATTGAACGACTCCGACCTCGACGGCAACACGATCGTAGTCAAGAAAGCCGAACCGCGGGGCGGTAACCGGCGCCAGAGCGGCGGCAATTTCAACCGCCGGGAAGGCGGCGGCAGCAGCTATGGCCGCCGGGACAGCTACGGCGGCGGCGGTGGCCGGGACAATTACAACCGCCGCGACAGCTACGGCGGCGGCGGTGGCGGTGGCAGAGACAATTACAACCGCCGCGACAGCCGCGACAGCCGCGACAACTACAACCGCCGCGACCGGCGCGACAGCTACAACGACGGTAACTACAATTCGGACCGTTACTAGTTACTGTTTATGACATTCCTGCAAGTTTGAATAGAATAATAGACAAGGGGTGACGGATTCTTTTCCGTCGCCCCTTTCTTTTTTTACCGGGTTTGTTTATTTTTGGACCTGCCTCAGGATACTTTCCTACCTATTGCTGAACTGTACTGACGCCCGCTAAGTTTTTCGACCGAAAAACTTACCGCGCCAGCATGCCATTCCAAACCATTTAAATCGAACAGTGATGTACCGAAACTTACTTGTATTCTTGTTTCTTGGCATTTCCCTGCTCCGCCTGCAGGCGCAGGTGGTATACAGCGAGCCGGCTTCTCCTACCGCCGATGAAGTCGTAACGGTCTTCTTCGACGCTACCGAAGGGGACGGAGGGCTGGAAAATTGCAACTGCGACGTCTATCTCCATACCGGAGTGATCACCAGCCAGAGCAACGGCCCTTCGGATTGGCGTTATGTTCCCACGACCTGGGGCGTAGCCAACCCCGACTGGCGCATGACGCGCGTCGACGGCCAGAACAACCTCTACAGCTATACTTTCACGCCTTCTATACGGGATTACTTTGGCGTTCCCGGCACAGAGCGGATCCAGCAACTGGCTTTTGTATTCCGCAACGCCACCGGCAGCCAGACCGGCCGGGCAGCGGGCGGAAGCGATATCTTCCTGGACGTTTTTGACGGCGGCGCTTTGTTGCAAAGCCCCTCCTCCACCTTGGTCATCGCAGAGGCCGGCGAGGTGATCCCGGTGGTTGTCGTGGCCACCCAGCCATCCTCTTTTTTCGTTTATGACAACGGCGCCCTGCTCGCTCAGCAAACCGGCTCTTCCCTGAATTACAACCTTACCGCCGCCGCCACGGGCACGCACCTGGTAGAGATCGTCGTAGACAATGGAAGCGGGCAGGAAACGCTGTCCTTTACCTATATTGTCGCCCGGGACATTCCGCCCGCCGACCCCCCCGCCGGGTTGGAAGCGGGCATCACTTTCGGGGATGGAAAACTGAGCCTGCTGTTCTTCGCCCCCAATAAACGGAATGTGTTCGTGCTGGGCAGCTTCAATGGTTACGAGGTGGATACCGATTACCAGATGTCCCCGACCGACGACGGCCACTGGTGGATCGAGATCGACGGGCTGCCGCAGGAAGGCCCGATTACTTTCCAGTACCTGGTGGACGGCAACATCCGCGTTGCCGACCCTTACAGCACCCTCATCCTGGACCCCGGCAACGACCCCTTCATTCCTGAGGTGACCTATCCCAACCTGCCGGATTATCCCGAAGGGGCCCAGGGCGTCGTTACCCTGGTCGACCCGGCAGCCGCAGCGTACGAGTGGCAGGTCAACGACTTCGTCCGCCCGCCCCGGGAAGAACTGGTGGTTTACGAACTGCTGCTGCGCGATTTCCTGGCCCGCCACGATTATTCCACCCTCATCGACACGCTGGAATACCTCCGGCGCCTGGGGGTCAATGCCATCGAACTGATGCCGGTCAACGAGTTCGCCGCCAATGAAAGCTGGGGATATAACCCTACTTTCCACATGGCGCTGGACAAATACTACGGCCCGATCAAAGAATTCAAACGATTTATCGACTATTGCCACGCCCGGGATATTGCCGTCATCCTCGACGTGGTGTACAACCACATCGACCTGCCCAGCGCCCTGGGCGCACTGTACTGGGACAGCGCCAACAACCGCCCTGCTCCCGACAATCCCTGGCTGAACCAGCAGGCCACCCACGACTTCAGCGTCTTCCTCGACATCAACCACGAGAGCCCCGCTACCCGCCGGTATATCGATAAGGTAATCCGCTACTGGCTCGCCGAATTCCGGGTGGACGGCTACCGCTTCGACCTCTCCAAAGGGCTGACCCAAAACGTGAACGGGCCTTTCCACGCCGGAAATTACGACGCCAGCCGCATCGCCATCATCAAACATTACGCCGACGTGATGTGGGAAACCTCTCCAGGCAGTTACACTATCCTGGAACACTTCGCCGACTGGGCGGAGGAAAGAGAGCTGACTTCCTACGGGGAAGGCATGATGGTCTGGAACAACCAGAACCACTCCGCCCGGGACCTCGTCCGCGCCGGCACCGGCAGCCTCAACGGCCTTTCCTATAAAACCCGTGGGTGGACTGACACGCCCTACGCCCTGTTCTCCTACATAGAAAGCCACGACGAAGAACGCCTGATGTACGAAGCCCTCACCTTCGGCGCCTCCAGCGGAAGCTACAACGTGCGCGATTTCGAAACCGCCCTCAGCCGCGTGGAAGCGCTCAGCACGCTCTTCTACGCCGTCCCCGGGCCAAAGATGCTCTGGCAGTTCGGCGAACTGGGTTACGATTTTTCCATCAACTACTGCCTGGACGGGACGATCAACAACGGCTGCCGCACCGGCAATAAGCCTATCCGCTGGGATTATTTTGAGAACGAAGCCCGCCTCCACCTGTTCAACGTCACCCGCCAGCTCATCGCCCTGCGCAATAACTATCCGGCCTTCCATACGACGAATTTCGAAGCGGACCTCGGCACGGCGATCAAAAAGGTGAAGTTGTATGGTTCGGACATGACTGTCATCGCAGTAGCCAATATGGGGCTTACCTCCGCTAACGCCTCCAGCGTATTCCCCTCCGCCGGCACCTGGCATGAATACTTCAGCCGGCAGCCGTTTACAGTGAATACGCCCAGCCAGTTGTTGCCCCTTCAGCCCGGAGAATACCGCCTGTACACCTCCGAGCCGATCGATTATTCGGTGGGCACCGGAGAGCTGGCTTCCCCCGGCGAACTCAACCTCCGCATTGCCCCCAACCCGACCGACGGGCTGCTGATGCTCAGCTACATACTGCCCCGCCCATCGGAAGTGGTGGTGCAAGCCTTCAACCTGAGCGGGCAGCAGGTGTTCTCCCGCAGGGTAGGAACGCAGCTGCAGGGCTGGCACGGCCTGGAACTGGATACCAACCTGCCTGCCGGCACCTATATGATAAAACTGACGGCCGGGGATCGTTTGGAAACAAAGGTTTTCGTGGTGCGGTAGGGGAGGTTGTTTGTTGTCTGTTGGGAGTGTTCAAACCACTGTGTTTTTGTTTAAACCGCAGGGGACGCTGAGATACGCAGAGGGCGCGCAAGCGCCTGTTATTCAGGAATTCGCTCTGTAGCCCTCTGCGTTCCCTGCGGTTAGAAAAATTCGAGTTGACAGTTCTTTGAACACTCCCTTGCCTGTTGTCTGTTCGGGGAGCCTCCGGCCAACCAACAACCAACAACGCCACCTCGTCGACAAAAACGCCCTGTTCATAGATTCCCTTTCTTCATTTGGGATGTAATGGCCATCTTCGGGTTTTTGCCAAGCATCATCTTTTTCAGTCTGGTTTTCTGTACTTCCTTTCCTCTCCGGAGGAGGGGCTATTCGTTTTTTGAAAACTAGACGTTATGACAAAATTCACATCTTTACGCGTCCAACGCATGTCGGACCAGTTGCGCCACCAGGAACTGAACTTCGACAACGTGGTCATTCATTCCCGTTTCTGCCACTTCGAGAAACAGGTGCTGGATTCCGGCCTGTCGATCAAGCTCGGCCATGTCGGCGAAGAGCATTATTACATCGACGGCCGAAAGCACACCGTCCGGCCCGGCCGTTTCCTGGTCGTCAACCGGCATCGCGCGTTTGATTGTTACCTCCGGTCCGATACGCCGGTAGAGGCTTTCTGCATCTACCTGAGCGACGCGGTCATCCGGGAAGCCGCTGCTCTGGCCCGCAGGAGCGCGGAGAGCCTGCTTGACGCTCCGTTCCGGTACGAAGCCGAAGCGCCCACTTTTCTGGAAAAGGTTTATCACCTCCGGGAAAACGAACTCGGGGAGTTTCTCTCCCTTATGAAGCCACTGCTGGCTGCCGGCGAGCCCATCGATTTCGAAGCCTTTTATTATACCCTGGCGGAAAAATTGCTGCGCAGCCAGCAGCAGGTGGAACAGCAACTGCAGGGCATAACGGCCAAGCGCCGCGCTACCCGCGAAGAACTCTACCGCCGCCTGTGTGTTGCCCGGCAGTACATCCTGGAGCATTTCCACAAAGACATCCAGCTGGACGAACTGTCCCGGGAGGCCGCTCTTTCCAAATATCACCTGCTGCGCACCTACAAAGAGGCCTTCGGCACCACTCCCTACCGCCAGGTGCTGGACCTGCGGCTGGAGTCTTCCAAAGCCCTGCTGGCGGAGGGCCACACCCTGGAAGACCTCGCTTTCCGCCTGGGGTTTTCAGACCGCCGTTCGTTTACCAAGGCGTTTAAAAAGGCCTATGGAATGGCGCCTTCGGCAATGCGGGCGGAGATGGGGGGATGAGGGGGGATTGTTATATTGTTATATCAGACCACTGGACATTTTGGGGGCTACTTGTGTAAAGGTGTGAAAGTGTAAACGTGTAAATGATTGGGAGCCAATTTCTTTTACACCTTTACACGCTTACACTTTTACACGGGCCAGAAAATGTC
>JAGFJD010000148.1 GCA_024102975.1 Phaeodactylibacter sp.
AGATTTTGGAACCTCACGGCGGTTATTTTTTGGTCCGTAGCTAGGCTATGCACCAAAAAATGAACCTTGTGAGAACCCCAAATCTGGCATTTTCGCTTCCAAAGCACCACCTCCAAACATACTCTTACAGAAACACTTTTTAATGGACAGCAAATGAAATATCTGGCATTGGTCATCGCGACATTGATGTCGGCTGGGCTGCAGGGCCAGCCAATAATTGATGATAACGCCCTGCTGATACCTCAGAATCAAATATTGGTTTTGGATGAAAAGAGCGGAGAATTGCGGAAATCGACTGTTGCGCCGTGTATCGTCGGTAGATATCCGGAATCAAATTACCAATACCGGGCTTATCTTGAATATCTGTTGGAGGAGGATGAACCTGAAAAATACAACGCAGCCCTCCCGAAAAGAGAATACCTGGAATCATTGGGGTTGCAGGAGGAAGAGGCCCGTTTTTTTGAACGGGAATATCTGAACGGGGAGGAATACAGGAATTACCCGATGTTGGGATTCGATCACAAGCAGTTATCAGCTTATTTTGCCTGGAAATCGGAGGAATTGGTATTCGCCTATCTGGAATATAAAGGAGTATACGACAGAAGAAAAGAGGGTTCTGTAGGCCTGCAAACGCTCCTGGACAGCTTTGGTATTGACAAAAAGCAATTAAGCGCATATACGGTGCCAATTCAGTCCGTAATGTTGTCCGGTTTGAAATCAGGGTATAATTTGAATTTCAGGGCGCAAAGCCCGCCAAATACGGATTTTATAAAATGGATAAGAAAAAATAGCGACTATGGCCACCTGTCGGCCGCAGGTTTAACCCGGAAGGTGGCGAAGAATGAGGTTTTAAGCGATTGCCGCATCAAGCCGGGCAGGAGCTATGATCTGAAACGTGCAAAAAAAATATTTAAGAAGGAGTATGAAATGGTAGCTATTTGTGCAGATCTGGCGGAAACCGATGAAATGCCGAAAGAAGGGGTAGCTTTACTTGAAACAGCAGGAATACTGGCCATTAAGGCCAGGGCAAATGGTTCTATGCAATTTGCAGGCAGGGAAGCGTTGCTGATGCCGGTCAGATACGGCAGAGCTGATTTGAATCCGGACGTCGAAGAAAGTTTTGATCCGCAGGGTTTCAGTACTTTTTAGATAACTATCAGCATCCTCGAAGCCAGCGGCAGAAAATGCCATGTTTTGCCCCAACCCTAAAGGGTGACAGCGCATTTTCTGCCTTTGCTCCCTTCAGGGACGGGGCAAACAAAGGCAGAAAATGGGCTGTTAGATTGATGCTGATAGTTACCTTTTTAGGAAAAAATTTTCGGTAACATGCTCTTATGCCATCAAGAACAGCTTCAATATGAAAACAACATCCTTATTCTTCCTCTTGCTCCTGGCCACCTGCGCTACCATGGCCCAAACCTCCAAAGGCGCCAAAGAGCGCATCAAAATCTACAGCCGCGCCATCGAAGGGAACCTGCTCGGCGACCCTGCCGAGCGGGACGCAACGGTTTACCTCCCGCCTTCCTACCAGGCCCAGCCCCACAGGCGCTACCCCGTGCTGTACATGTTGCACGGCTTTACCGACAACGACAGCCAGTGGTTCGGCTGGGAAAAGCACTGGATCAACCTCAAAGAAGTCATTGATGCCGCCTTATCGGAAGGGCAAAGCAAAGAAATGATCGTGGTGATGCCCAATGCCTACAACCGCTTCAAAGGCAGCATGTATTCAAGCTCGGCAACCATTGGCGACTGGGAAACCTTTGTCGCCAGAGAGCTCGTCGGCCATATCGACGCCCATTACCGCACTATCCCGGAGGCTTCCGCCCGGGGGCTGGCCGGCCATTCGATGGGCGGGTACGGCACGATCCGGCTGGGCATGAAATACCCGGAAGTGTGGTCGGCCATCTACCTGCTGAGCCCTTGCTGCATGGACGAGGGAGCGGGCAATACCTCTCCGGAATTCATGGAAAAGATGGAATCCATCACGACGGTTGGCCAACTGGATTCCGCCGGATTTTTTGAGATGGCCACCCTGGCCTCGGCCGCCGCCTGGGCGCCCAACCCGGCCAGGCCTCCGTTTTACCTCGACCTGCCTTTCGCCGGCGGGCAAGTACTGCCCGGGACTGCCGCCAAATTCTCCGCCAACCAGACCTTGTATGTCGTCGACCAGTACATCCACAACCTGAAAAAGCTGAAAGCCATCGGCCTGGATGCCGGTAAGCAGGATTACGGGATCAGCGGCGCCACCAAACGGCTGCACGAGCTGCTGGAGTCATACGATATTCCACACTTCTACGAAAGCTACGAAGGCGACCACCTCAACCGGATCGCGGAGCGGATAAGGACTAAGGTGTTGCCTTTCTTTTCGGAGCATTTGGGAGGGGAGTAGGGGAATATGGACACAGCATTGTTTATATCTGAGGGCTGGAGGCAATGGCAGGATCAATGTGTCGGCTGTCCGCAAATTTAGCCAGAATGCCCTAAATTCAGGCTCGGGAAAGAGCGCCCCTGGAGTATTCGCCGGCTCCTGGCTCCTGCTGTCAGCCAGCACGTCATCGCGTGTTTATCTATTTGAGCCCGCAGTAGTCATATTGGAGGAAATGGTTATTATATTTGCACTATCTGGACTTTGGACGGCCCCGGGGCAAAGTCGGACACGAGCGAAGCGACTGGCGAAGTAAACCGGCCTTTACACTTCCGGCTTAGCGACGCGCAATCAATAACTGTCGGGTTTTCCAGGAGTGCTTTTTCCTTTATCCGGCGTTGAAGAACCGCCTCCCTTAGCGCTGCTAAGGTCGGGAACCTTCGCCTTGGCTAAAGAAAAAATCACTTGCCTGTCGAAACCCGACACTTATTAATCGCTCGTCGCTTAAAATGGCTGTACGTCCAAAGTCCAGAATAAAACAGGCTCCACAGCAAAATGAGCATACATTTATATCTCCTGGGGTTTCTGTGCATCCTTTTGGTTGCCGGTTGTAAAACGGACAACTCGCCGCTTCCTGTTCCCGACGCGCTTCCTGAAGTGTGCATCCTGAAAAACGAACAAACAGATTACCGGCTCCAAAGGTACGTTCAGGTTTTGAAGGACACCACCCCGGGATATGCCATTCAGGATATTCTTCAGCCCGCGCTGCAAAGTGAGTTTCAGCCCTTTCCCGAATATGCCCTGCCGGTTGAAAACTATCAGTATTACTGGGGCAAGCTCCAGGTGGAAAACCGCCTGGACGACGCGGAGCAATATACCGAATGGGTGCTTTCCTTCACCGGCACCTGGACTGCTCTGGAGGTTTTCACGGAAAGGGAAGACGGCTCCTGGAGGCGGGAACAAAACGGGACGTTTACGCCAGAACAGTTGAAAAGGTTTGCGCCAACCGCCAAGGGCAATCTGGTGAAACTCTTCCTGCCTCCGCACAAGGCCGTGACAGTCTACTTTCGGGGGAAAAGCGAACGGACGGCCATCTACCCTTCTTTCTACACCCGGTTGAGGCACATCGAAACGTTCTACGGCGACTTGCTGGAAAGCAAAGCAGCCAATGCCCTTTTCATGGGCTTTCTGCTGATGATGTTCTCGTACAACCTCATCGTGTACTTTTTTGGCAGAGACCGCAGCTTTATTTTCTATTCCGGCTATTTGATCATGGTGGTGATCTATGCGGCCTATTCTTCCGAAGATCTGGTAGATTGGCTGGGCTTGTTTGCCGGCCATCCGGCATACCAGGGATTCATAAAGTTGTCGCTCTACCTGGCGATGATGTGTTACCTGGCGTTCATTCGTACTTTTCTGGACCTGGAGCAGCTGTTGCCGAAATGGGATATTATTTTTAAGGCCGTTATCTATCTGGGCTTCCCCCTGATCGCGCTCGATGTTATTGTATTGCTGCTCACCAATTTCAGCTATGCGGTGGAAGACAGGATAACTGTGCCGTACATTATCCTGGTGATCCTCCTGTGTTGTTCTCTGCTGTATCCATTGTTCAAGACCAGAGACAAGAAGGGGTATTTCATCATTGCCGGCATTACAGCGATATCCCTGGGCGCTTTCCTGACGGTCATTTCCCGGGTATGGGCGCCGCCTTTTTCCATTTTTTATCTGAAAGCCGGGACTATCGTGGAGGTCCTCATTTTCTCCCTGGGTTTGGCCTATCGCCAAAGGCAACAGAAGCAAGCCCGGCAGGAGGCCGACTTCAAACTCAAAGAGAGCCGGCTGATCCAGGAAAAGAAGGAGATCGAAGCCAGCCGGCTGAAAGAGCTGAATGATTTTAAAGCTCGTTTTTACACCAACATCACCCACGAATTTCGCACGCCCCTGACCGTGATCATGGGCATCGCCGATACCCTCGCCGGCCACCAGCAGGAAAAAGCGCTCATTCAGCGCAACAGCCAGAACCTGTTGCGCCTCATCAACCAGTTGCTGGACCTGTCCAGGCTGGAGTCAGGGACGCTGGCTTTAAACAAAGTACACCAGGACATCATCGTTTATTTGCAATACCTCACCGAATCCTTTTATTCGGCGGCCACGCAGAAAAATATCCGCCTGCTTTTTTATGCGGAAGAAGAGACGGTCATGATGGATTATGATGAGGAAAAGATCCAGCAGATCGTTTATAACCTGTTGTCCAACGCGCTGAAATTCACCGGTGAGCAAGGGAAGATCATTTTTCACGCCAGCAAAATCGAAGAGGATGGGCGGCCCTTCCTGAAATTAAAGGTCAAGGACAACGGCATTGGCATTGCCCCGGAAGACATCGAACGCATCTTTGACCGGTTTTATCAAGCCTCCCCCCAACCCCCTCCAAAGGAGGGAGAGTTTGCCAATGCTGGGCTACAAAGTGCAGCCCAGCGCAGGCGCTCCTCCCCCTTTGGGGGAGGCAGGGAGGGGGCTGGCATCGGCCTGGCGCTCACCAAAGAACTGGTGGAATTGATGAAAGGGCGGATAGAGGTACAGAGCCGGTTAGGAGAAGGAACTGAATTCATCCTGTACCTGCCGATTGAAGCGAAGGCCAAACCAACTGCCGAGGAAGTAGCGGCGGAGCAAGAAGCGGTTCGCAATACGGATCAGCCGGCGCCCTCGAACACAGGCCTGACTTACTCGGCCGGCCAGCCGGCAGAAGCGCCGGTCGAAGAGGACGCATTGTACCGCTCCGTTTTACCGGAATTATTGATCATAGAAGACAACCCGGACATCATCGCTTACATCAAAACGGTTGTAAAGGATAATTACAAAGCCTATACTGCCGGGAATGGGGAAATGGGGATCGAAAAGGCCCTGGAGATCATCCCCGACATCATCATCAGCGATGTGATGATGCCCGGGAAAAGTGGATACGAAGTCTGCAATACCCTGAAACAAGACGAGCGAACCAGCCATATTCCCATTATTTTACTGACAGCAAAGGCCACGCAGGCCGACAAAGTGGAAGGGTTGAAATACGGAGCAGATGCTTACCTTACCAAGCCTTTTGACAAGGAAGAACTCCTTATCCGGTTGGAAAAACTGGTGGAGTCCCGCCGCCAATTGCAAAAACGCTACGCCAGTGGCGCTTATGCCACCCCAACTGCAGAACCTTCTGTAGACGATATTTTCCTGCAAAAACTTTGGGAGCACGTCCAGGCCAACCTGAGCGATGCCGAATTTGGCGTACCCCGGTTGGCTGCGGCCGTTCCGATGAGCCAGATGCAGTTGTATAGAAAATTAAAAGCCCTGACGGGCAAGACGCCCTCCCAATTCATTCGTTCCTACCGCCTCCGGAAGGGGCTCGAACTGCTTCAAAAAGGCGAGCTCAACATTTCCGAGATTGCCTACGACGTCGGGTTTACCGACCCCAGTTACTTTTCCAGAGTATTCCAAAAGGAATTTGGCAAGAGCCCGAGCGATTTTTTAAGGTAACGGGGCTTTTTTAACCACATAGGCCACATCTGCGTACGCAAGTATTTGATAATCATTATCTTGGCACTTATTCTACGCCCCTTTGCAAGATAAGTCCTGCCATTTTTTCTCCGCCTGCAAGATAAATCCATGCTTATGCAAAATAAGTGAAAGGAGCTCTCCTGCCCTGCCTGCATCTTTGTATCAGTCATCCACGAAGCGGCAAAGCGCCAATAAGTGACGAAAGAAACCCTGGTGCCGGCCGGTAAACAACAGTGATTTTCCAACAACTCAAAATCCATATCGCATGAAACATCTATTCCTGGGCATCGCCCTGCTGCTGGCGGCCACCGCCGCCGCCCAAATAAAAACGGGAAACTGGCCTGTAATGCGCATGAGCAACCCCAGCCAATACCTGGAGCTCAAGTTCGGTACGGCCCCTTCTTCCATGCCCGCTCCGGCGGCACAACCCGCCCAATCCAATGAACCTGGTGCAGTGCGGACTTCCGGCCCGCGCAACCTGGAACAGCCACCACGCAAATTCGACCCCGATACACTCAGTGCCGACGAAAAAGGCCATCAGTCCGGATACCTGCTGTACCTGTCGGCCCTGGAAGCTTGCAATCCCGATGTGTATCTGGAAGAACTGGAGTACATGTACAGGTATAAAGGAGAAAAGCCCCTGACGGAGGAGCAGCTTGAATACCTGATCTGGACGCAGCGCTCGCGGGAGTATGTTTCGGAGAAGTAAGCATTATCACTATTCATTCTCTTCATCATCCAAATAACATCAATCATGAAAACCACATTTTTTTCCATCGCCCTGCTATTGGGCAACCTGGCCTTCCTGTCGGCACAGGACATTTACCTGCCGGTTTCCAGCCCATCGGAAACAGCAAAGGCTGATTATTTCAAAGCCCTCCAGGCGGCCGAGAATGCCAACATCCCCGGCTTTTTTGACGGGATGAAAGCCGCCGTGAAAACAGACCCCAACTTCTTCATGGCCTATGTTAATCTGGCCTTCGCGGAAACGGCTTTTGGGCAGTACGAAAAAGCCGCTGCCTTTATCAAACCCGCCCTGGCCATTGACCCTGCCGGCCTCAACGAGAATGAGCGGATACACCGCAAAGCCCTGGAAGCATGGGCCAAAGACCCCAAAGCCGACCCGGCTGAATACATGGAAGCGCTGACCGCCGCCTACCCCAACACGGCTGAAGCCCATGACCTGGCGGGCCGGTCGGCTGCATGGCTCAGCAAAGACCCAAAAGCAGCGGTCAAGCATCTGTTGCGAGTGCTGGAATTGCGGCCCGGTTATGGCGGCGCCTACAACACGCTGGGCTACAACTACATGGCGCTCCAGGAGATGGATAAGGCCAAAGCTGCCTTCGAAAAATACATCGAACTGGCCCCGAACGAACCCAATGCCTACGACAGCATGGGCGAGTACTACCTGAACACCGGAGATTATGCCAGGTCGGCCGAATACTACGACCGGGCGGTTTCGCTGGGTATGGAAGGCTCGAAGAACGGGGCTGAAAAGGCACGGGCAGCTATGGAAAAAGGAGGCAATTGAGATAAGGCATATCCTGACGAGTTGACGCCTCAAAACCATCTTTCATTTTCATCAAATAAAATCCATCATGAAAATCCATCATCTTTTCACCCTGTTGGCAGCCTGTCTGCTGGTCTTCACCGCCTGCCAGCAAGCCGCCGAGACGCCGGCCGATATAGCACAAATCAAAACAGAGATCCAAGCCCTTGAAAATGCCTGGGCCGCCGCCCTGAACGCCAGGGACATCGACGCCCTCATGGCCATGTACACCGACGATGCGGTGAGCATGCCCTTCGGCGCGCCCACCCTGTCGGGCAAGGCAGCCATCCGCCAGAACCAGGAGCGGGACTTTGCCACCATGCCTGCCGGAATGGCCTATTCCTTCGAAACAACCGACGTGTACGGCAACACCGACAAAGTGACTGAGATCGGCGCCTCCACCTACAAGGACGCCGACGGGAAGGTTGTCGGCACGGGCAAGTACATCTGCGTATGGGAAAAACGGGACGGCAAATACCTCTGCGCCCGGGAGATCTACAACAACGACCAGCCGTCTGCCCCGCCCGCCAGCAAAAGCATCCACCTGTTCGACCTGCCGGCCGATGTGACCGAGGCGGAATGGTCGGCCGCGCTGACGGAGATGAACGGCGCCATCGCTGAAATGGGGTACCCCGGCGCCGGCTATTATTTCTACAAAACGGGAAACCCTGAAACTCAGAGTTACCGCTACTACTTTGAAGACCTATGGCCCAGCGCAGAAGCGTATACGAAGATCCATGAATCTCCGGCATACAAAGCCCTGGACGAGAAATACGGGCCGCTTTACGAGAAGATCAGCGCCGTAGAGATCTATCGCCGGGTACACCTGGTGCATTGGCGGCGCACAATACTGATTTCCCAATGCCGGCGCCGGGTTTTGAACCAGCCCATGTGTACACTGAAAAAGACAAGCCCTATTGCAGCCAGGATAGCCATCCCTACTGTCAGGCGAAATACTGCGCCGACCAGGCTGTCCGGAAATTTACACAAGAAAACCCAGCGCCAGGATTTGACATTGTGACTGTTTCTCCGGTTGGGGTGATGGGCAATCAGTTGTCGGGCAGGGCAGATTCCACTTCGATGGGTGTACAGTTTTTATTCAAAAATAAGATCGCTCCCAATCCATTCATCCAGACGTTTTACGACCTGGATGTGTACTGGGCGCTCGTGGATGTAGCAGATGTGGCCGAGTCGGTGTACAAGGCAGCCATCCTCCCAAACCTGCATGGCAAGCATTACCTGATCACCAGCGAGAGCTACCGGGTATCGGATATCTCCTTGATGCTCAACGGGAAAGAGCCTGCCGGGCAACCCACTACGGTGTACAGCAAC
>JAGFJD010000350.1 GCA_024102975.1 Phaeodactylibacter sp.
ACGCCCGGCATGCCAGCTATCTGCCACGGCTTCGGGCTGGGCTTTGGGGTGCAGACGGAAGAACCGGCCTTTGGCAGCCCGGGCGATTGCGCCTGGCCCGGGGCTTTCCTCACTTACTTTTTCATCAGCCCCTCCCAGGATGGCGCCGGCGTCCTCATGGTGCAGTGTACGGACTTTTCCAACCTGCCTATGCTGGGCGAGTTCCATGACATGGCAAGCAAGGTGTTTGCGGCAAAAGTTTTTCCTTCCCAAAATTGAGTAAATCCAGGGACTTGTTTAAATTGAGTCAGCGCCATTGCAGGCAACTAAACTTACTTTCAGTCATGAGTAAACAAGCCCTCGCTGTGCTGTTCCTTTCCCTTTTTCCAATAGGTTGTTTCTCCAATGACACTATTATCGATCCTGCCGAAGCAAGATCGCTCCCGGAACGGTTCGGCCTGCTGGAAAAAAAGCTGGAGAGCATCGAGCTGCAGAACCAGCTGATCACGCAGAACAGCGAAACGGCCCTGCAGTTTTCCCAGTCCGTCGTCGACTGGACGGCCATGATCTTCGGGGCCATCACGCTGATCTTCCTGATTGCCGCCGTTATCGGAATCCGGGAGCTGAGCCAGATTTCCAAAACCAAAAAGGAGTTGCTGGACCTGCGCCAACGGCTGGATGCGGAGCTGAAGGAAATTGAGAGTTTCAAGGAAGCCAGCCAGAAAAACACGGCGGCGATCATCGAAAAGATCGAATCCGAGAGCAAATCCTACCTCAAAGCTATTTACTCCCTGAATTCCGGAATAAGGAATTTCCGGCAGGGCAACAGCTTTCTGGCGGAGACGGAGTTCCGGGAGGCGTTAAAATTGTTTCCCAACGACTATATGGCCAATTGCTACCTGGCGCGGACCTGCTTTTCCCAGGGCAAATACCTGGAGGGCAACCAAATCCTCAACAAGGCCATCGAGCTGGACGACCGCCCCCACTTTGCCTATTACCTGAAAGGCGAAAACTACCGCCGCCTGGGCGAATACGACCTGGCCATCGAGGCATTGACCAAAGCGGCGGAGATCGAAAAAAAGACGACCATCTACAACGGGCTGGGCTTTGCCTACCTGAAAAAAGGAGAATACCAAAAGGCTAAAAATACCTTTGAGAGCTCCCTGAACATCAACCGGAACGATTCTTCAACCTGCGGGATTGCCAAGACGCTGCTGATGATGGGAAAAACCAAAGAGGCCGGAAGGTATTTTGAGGAGACTATCCTGCTTGCCGAAGAGTCGACCAGCAAAAACCGGAACCAGACCTACGCTTACCTCAACCTGGCCTTTGCCCACAGCTTTTTTGACCGGAGCGCCGAAAGTGCCAAAAGCTTAAGCCGGGCGATTGAAAACAACGACAGTTCCGCCATACTGAACGAACAGTTGTTTGATTACGACATGGTCATGAATGCGGAAAACGTACGGTTTTCGACGGCAGTTATGCGGGAGAACAAGCGGATACTGGAAAGCAAAGTGGCCGGGGGGTAGGGCAGCCTTCGTGCCGCGATCATCCTGCCGCCGCAGGCAGTAGCCTGCTTTGGCAGGCGGAGGCCTGATCGCAAGGCCGCCCGCTCTGACGAAAGCGGAACATCTCAGGACATTTTTTTATGCCCTCTCAGTCATAAACACCACACCATGCGCGAAAACAATACTACGCCGTTGCCCTACCTGCTCACCCGGCGCTTGGTGCTGCGGCAGTTGAATATCCGGGACGCCCGGGAGATCAAGCGCCTCCGCTCCGACCCCCGGGTAAATGAGTTCATTGCCAGGGCCGGCGCCATAACCCTGAAAGAGGCCCGGACATTCATCGAAAAGATCAACAAAGGGATTGCAAACCAGGAATCTCTCTATTGGGCTATCACACGGAAGGGCAACGACGTGCTGATCGGCACAATCTGCCTGTGGAACTTTTCATCGGATAGGGCCCGGGCGGAGATCGGTTACGAACTCCGCCCGGGCTGCCAGGGGCAGGGCTTCATGCAGGAGGCAATTGAAACAGTCATAACATATGGGTTCCAGGTTCTGAAACTCAGGATCGTCACGGCATTATGCAGGTCGGATAATGCCCGGTCCGTCCGCTTGCTGGAAAAGAATGGGTTTCAGTTGGACGGCGCATTGGAGCATGTGCCGGAAGCAGAGGCAGATGGGCTGGCAGTTTATTTTCTGAAACGTGCTTTTTGTTAATTACACTAACAAACGTTCGTTTATATTTTTTCAACCCAAACCTCGTTTTTTTGTGAAGCTTTGCATAAAAACCGCCCTTATCCGGCGAATTGATAAATTTTTCGCATCAAATAATAAAAAATTAACCATCCCGGCTTGCATCGTAAGAAATAAACCTTTACGTTTGCATCTGTCAAATACAAACGAAATGAAATCTCAGACGGGCAACTTTTACTTTTTCAGCTTTTACTTTTATGGCCAACCATAAGGGGCTGAAGAGTTTTGTCCGACTGACTGCAAGATAAACTTTAAAAGCCCCGCTCGCGGGGCTTTTTTTTTGACCAAACCTATTGCCAAGATGCAGCGCCCTGGCCAGGACAACAAAAAAAACTACTTCTTTTTCTTTTTTTATGGTCCGCCATGAAGGGGCTTCTCTTTGCATTCAATGACCAGAAAGAGCCCCGTTTTCCGGGGCTTTTTAATTTAACAACCACAAATTATGATCACGACCGCAACTGACAGCAGCACTCCTCCATCCCGCCCGGCCTCGCCGGTGCGGGTGAGCATCCAGGGGTACTCCGGGGCCTTCCACGAGATTGCCGCCCGCCATTGTTTCCGGGAGGCGCCCCTGGAGATCGTCCCGGCCCATACGTTCGAAGACCTCGTCGAGATGGTCGAACGGCAGGAAATGGCGGACGTCGGGCTGATGGCCATCGAGAACACCCTGGCCGGCAGCCTGATGCACAACTATACGCTGCTCAACCAATCCAGGCTCTCCATCACCGGAGAGATATACCTGCGCATCAAACAGAACCTGATGGCCCTGCCCGGGCAGCGCATCGAAGACCTGCGCGAGGTGCATTCCCACCCCATCGCTATTGAACAATGCCGGGCGTTTTTTGCCCGTTACCCGCAAATCCACCTGGTAGAGACGGCAGATACGGCCTGGAGCGCGCGCAACATCCGGGAAAAAAACCTGGAAGGCATCGGCGCCATCGCCAGCACCCTGGCAGCCGAGCTGTACGACATGGAAGTCCTGGCCGAAAGCATAGAGACCAACAAAAAAAACCACACCCGCTTCCTGGTCCTGCGGGGCGACAGCCCGGAACCGGATCAGGAGGCCGAAAAAGTATCCCTTTCTTTTGCCGTCGACCACACGGTGGGCAGCCTCTACAAGGTGCTGGCCGTACTGGCCGCCTACAACGTCAACCTGACGAAAATACAGTCGGCCCCCATCATCGGCCGCCCCTGGGAATACCTCTTTTTCCTGGATTTCGTAACGGAAGGCGCCGTGAGCCACCGGCAGGCCATCGAGGCCATCCTGCCCCTGACCCACAACCTGCGGGTGCTGGGGGTGTACCGGAAGGGAGAGCATTTTGAGGAGTAGTGCTGTGAGCCCGGATTCCACCTGAGTTAAAATAACCAATAACCATTATCCGCCTCCGGCGGGAAAACCCAACGCGATGACCAAGCCAACGACCATCCAGAACGACCTGATCATCCGGCCCGCCAGCCGGCTGGGAGAGGTCAAGGAATACTATTTTTCCATGAAACTCCGGGAGATCGCCCGGATGCGGGCCGAAGGCAAGCCGGTGCTCAACCTGGGCATCGGAAGCCCCGACCTGCCGCCCGCCCAGGAGGTGGTGGACGAGCTTTCCGGCTGGCTCGGCAATAACGACGTGCACGGATACCAGAGTTACACCGGCATCCCCGAGCTGCGGCAGGCCTTTGCCGGTTGGTACGCCCAATGGTTCGGCACGCCGCTCGACCCCGAGGGAGAGGTGTTGCCGTTATTGGGATCTAAAGAAGGGCTGATGCACATCGCCATGTCTTTCCTGGAGGCCGGCGACGAAGCCCTCGTCCCCAATCCCGGATACCCGGCCTACCGCGCCGTCTCCAATCTGGCCGGTGCGGCGGTCCGCGAATATCCGCTGGAAGAACGCCTGGGGTGGATGCCCGACCTGGAAGCCCTGGGGCGGCAGGACCTCAGCCGGGTGAAGGTCATGTGGGCCAACTATCCCAATATGCCGACGGGAACGCAGGCGCCGCAATCTTTCCTGGAAGAGTTGGTTGCCTTTGCCCGCCGCCACCGCATCCTGGTGGTCAACGACAACCCCTATGCCTTCATCCTGAACCGGGAGCAGCGCAGCATCCTCAGCGTTCCCGGCGCCCGGGAAGTAGCCCTGGAGCTGAACTCCCTGAGCAAGGCCCACAACATGGCCGGCTGGCGGATCGGCATGCTCGCCGGGCGGGAGGATTACCTCAAGGTCGTCCTCCGCTTCAAGAGCAATATGGATTCCGGCATGTTCAAACCGGTGCAGCTGGCCGCCGTGAAGGCCCTGCAAAGCCCCCCGGAATGGTACGCCTCGCTCAACGCCGTTTACAGCGAACGGCGGGAATCGGTGTTCCAACTCCTGGACCTGCTGGGTTGCACCTACGAAAAGCGCCAGGTGGGCATGTTCGTCTGGGCAAAAGTCCCGGATCGCTACGCCAGCGGCTACGAACTATCGGACGAGGTGCTCTATAATCACCACGTTTTCCTCACGCCGGGCGGCATCTTCGGCTCGCAGGGGGACCAGTACATCCGCATTTCCCTGTGCAGCGACGGCGCACTGTACGAGGAGGCGATCAGGAGGATAAAGCGAAAGGCCCCCAACACCGCAACACCATAATACCATAATACCATAATACCATAATACCGCAACACCACAACACCACAACACCACAACACCACCATGACCATCACCATCATCGGCATTGGCCTCATCGGCGGCTCCCTTGCCATCACCCTGAAGGAGAACGGCTTTGCCCGCCGCATCATCGGGGTGGACGCCAGCCAGGATAACCTGGACAAGGCTGTCCGCCGCCGGCTGATCGACGAGGATATGGGGCTGGATGAAGGCGTCGCCGCCGCAGATGTCATCGTGCTGGCTACGCCGGCCGACGCCATGCTGGAACTCCTGCCCCGCATACTGGGCCAGGTGAACGGCAAGCAAACCGTCATCGATGTCGGCTCCACCAAGGAGCGCCTGCTGGAGGCCGTTCAGCGCCATCCCAACCGGGGGCGTTACGTCGCTACCCACCCCATGGCCGGCACCGAGCATTCCGGCCCGGAAGCAGCCATCCCCAACCTGTTCGATCAGAAGTGTACGGTGCTGGTCGACGTGGACGATAGCGACCCGGACGCCGTGAAACTGGCCGAACGGCTGTATCGTTCCATCCCGATGCGCATCGTTCACCTGGACCGACTGTCGCACGACGTGCATACGGCCTACGTTTCTCATATCTCCCACCTCAGCTCCTTCGCCCTGGCGCTGACGGTGCTGGCTAAGGAGAAGGACGAAAGCCGCATCTTCGAGCTGGCCAGCGGCGGGTTCAGCTCGACCGTCCGCCTGGCCAAGAGCTCGCCGGATATGTGGGTGCCCATTTTCCGGCAGAACCGGGACAACGTGCTCGACGTGCTCGACGAGCACATCAACCAACTGGCGCAGTTCCGGAGCCTGCTCATTAAAAAGGATTTCGAAACGTTCTATCAACTGATACAGGACGCCAATCAGATCAGAAGAATACTTAAAAGTTAAACAGAAAAATAACATCGACATGGAAATGACTTTTCGCCCCATCCTGGACGGCAAAACCCCCAACGACCCCCTGATCATCGCCGGGCCCTGCAGCGCCGAAACGGAAGAACAGGTTATGGAAACGGCCCGCCAGCTGGCCGGGCAGCAGGTAGACCTTTTCCGTGCCGGCATCTGGAAGCCCCGCACCCGGCCCAATGCTTTTGAAGGCGTCGGCACCCAAGGCCTGGCCTGGCTTCGGCGGGTCAAGGATGAGACGGGCATGAAGGTGACGACTGAGGTGGCCAACACCCAGCACGTGTTCGAAGCCCTGAAATACGGCGTCGACGTCGTGTGGCTGGGAGCCCGCACCACGGTCAACCCCTTTTCCGTCCAGGAGGTGGCCGATGCCCTGAAGGGCGTCGACATCCCCGTCCTCATCAAAAACCCGGTCAACCCGGACCTCAAGCTGTGGATCGGCGCCATCGAACGCATCTACAAGGCCGGCATCACCCGGATCGGGGTTATCCACCGGGGGTTTTCCTACCATGGCGACACCAAATACCGCAACGTTCCCCGCTGGCAAATCCCCATCGAGCTTAAGCGCCAGTTCCCGGGCCTGCCCATCCTCTGCGACAACAGCCACATCTGTGGCCGCCGCGACACCCTCCACGCCGTAGCCCAGAAGGCGATGGACCTCAACTTCAACGGCCTGATGACCGAGATCCACCCCGATCCGGACAGCGCCTGGAGCGATGCCGAACAGCAGATCACCCCGGCCCGGTACCGCGAACTGATGCAGCGCCTCGTTTTCCGCCAGCCGACTACCGACGATATGGAATTCCTGGAAAACCTGGAACACCTGCGCCATGAGATCGACGAGATCGACGAGGAACTGCTCAACCTGCTGAGCGCCCGCATGAAGGTGGCCGAACGCATCGGCGAATACAAGAAGCGCAACAACATCGCCATCCTCCAGACCACCCGCTGGAACGAAATCCTGGAGCGGGGCGTGGCCAAAGGGCAGGCCCGGGGGCTTAGCGAAGAGTTTATTTCCCATTTCCTCAAAGCTGTCCACCAGGAATCCATCAACCACCAGGAAAAGGTGATGAACCGCGCGGATGTGGCGGGGTAGAGGGTAGGGGAGTGGCGGCCCGCTTTTGCCAAGGCTGCGGACGGGCAAAAGTGGCGGTGGTGGAGACTGTTCAATTTGAACACTCCCCGTTTAATTCGTACTTTCGTTCTTCGTATACAAGCAAAACCGAAAACATGAATTACGAGAACTTACTGGTCCAGGATAACGATGGCATCCTGACGGTTACCATCAACCGGGAGCGGGCCCTCAACGCGCTGAACAACCAAACCATGCTGGAACTGCAACGCTTTTTCGGGGAGGACGCGCCCGGCCGTTCCGGGCTGAAGGGCGTCATCCTGGCCGGCGCCGGCGACAAGGCTTTCGTCGCCGGGGCAGACATCAAGGAGTTCCTGGCGCTCAACGCGGCCCAGGGGCAGGCCATGGCCCAGCGCGGGCACAACATTTTTTTCTCGATCGAGCGTTTCCCCAGGCCGGTCGTCGCCGCGATCAACGGCTTTGCGCTGGGAGGGGGCTGTGAGCTGGCCATGGCCTGCCACCTGCGTGTCGCAACCGAAAATGCCCGCTTCGGGCAGCCGGAAGTCAACCTCGGCCTCATTCCCGGTTATGGCGGTACTCAGCGCCTGATCCAGTACATTGGCAAGTCGAAAGCTGTGGAGTTGTTGATGACCGCCGACATGATCGATGCGGAGGAGGCCTACCGGCTGGGGTTGGTCAACTACGTTGTCCCTCCCGGAAAAGAGGTCGAAAAGGCAGCCGAACTGATCGGTAAGATCGCCTCCAAAGGGCCGGTGGCTATCTCGAAAATCATCGAAAGCGTCAACGCCTATTTCCAGTACGACGCGGACGGGTTTGCCGCCGAGGTCCGGGCATTCGGCGCCACCACCGGAACGGAGGATTTTCGCGAGGGCGCTGCCGCCTTCATCGAAAAGCGGAAACCGGAATTTAAGGGGAAATGAACGGAATGCGAAACGCAGCCCTGTGGAATGCCCGCCGGGCTTGGAACCGCCCATCGGGCAAATCCCACAGGGGTTGCGCAGTGGAGCGTTCGCCGGATACGCCGGGGAACGAAATCCACACGGTTGGCTGATCGTTTTGTCCATGCCGGCCAGGAGAAGGGGTTCAGGGGCTGCTCAGAAAGCAGCTCCGGTTCTCCCGGCAAGCGTTAAGCCGTATTTGGATAACGCCATGTTTGCAATAACAGGCATCCGGCTGAAAGTCAGCTTTCTCTCTGATGGTTGCCGGATAGTTGCTTTTTGTATTTTACGAGTTGCCTCCTGGCTTTTTCGGCGGCGCCGGCCAGCGCTTTTTCTATCGCGTCGTTCCTGGATTCCGCAAAGAGCGTCGTTCCCGGAACATTCAGGCGAATCTCGACGATCTGCTCGCGGTGGCGGTGCCGCTTCTCTCCAATTTTCAGGTACACTTCGGCTTCTACGATTCGGTCAAAATAGGTCTTAAGCTTTCCAACTTTTTCATCGATCACTTCTTGCATCTGATCGGTGACCTGGAAGGGTGCATTTACTAGTATTTTCATAGTTTCGCATTTTCCGGCGCACGGAGAGAGCGTCGGCTCGGTTAGTTTTACCCGGCTTCGGCGTGAGCGTAGCCGAACGCCGAACAACCGGAATAGCAATATAAAATAAAACCGGCTTTCCGGCATTATTTTACCTTGCGTATTTTGGTTTTTGGTTCTTTTTTCTGTCTACAAAATAGGAGAGAATATCAGGGGAAGGTATGATTTTTATCAACAAGGCGAATGATCCTTATCAGTTTGGCGGTATATCCCTCAGATTTCCGTATTTTTGAGCATACGCACAACATATTATGAGGTTTATCAGCTGTATTTTGTTTCTTCTCCCCCTGCTTTCCCTGGGCGCGCAGGACCTCTCCGGCCATTGGGAAGGCTTCATTTCCCAGGACGGCAAAACCGATACTTTCCTCTATCAGGTGGATCTGCAGCCCGGCAGCAAGGGCTATCCCGGAACCTCTTTTTCACAGACGAAGGACGGCTCTGCCTCGGCCACCTTCCAGCTCACCGCCTATCTCGACGGGCGGCAGCTCATCCTCCAGGAACTCGGCCAGCTCGAACCGGCAAAACCGAAATGGTGCCTGAAATACGCCAACCTCACCCTCGAACAGTTTCCCTTCCACGACCGCCTGTCCGGGCCATGGAAAGCCGATGGATGCAAGCCGGGCCAGATGTTCCTGGAACGGCGGAAACTGCCGGCCGGCGAAACTGCCGAAGAAATTATCCCCCCTGCCATAACCGGCAAATGGACCGGGACGCTCTCCCAATCCGACCGCGATTATGGATTTTATTTTGAAATGGACCTCGGAGCGGGCAGGTCCGGACAATCACACATTGTCTCTGACGATGACGGGGGCAGCGCCTCCCACCGGCTGGAGTGGCAATACGATTCCATTTTCCAGTTGCTGGCCTTCAAGGAGCTGAAAGTGGCCACCAGGACCGACCCCAACTGGACCTGGTGCATCAAATCGGGAACGCTGAACTTCCGCCGCGAACCGGCCCGCCTGGTCCTGGAAGGCGAATGGAACGGCTTCCTCGAAGGGTTCGACCTGCAAACCGGCCCCTGTGCCAACGGCAGCCTGTACCTCGAAAAACCCATCCTCACCCGCGCCCTGGTGCAGAAACAGTCTATGCTGCAACAGCCCTATGAGGCGGAAAGCAAGCGCAGCATCAAACTGGAACGGGTGCTGGAAGTGCACAATTCCAGCATCAAGATAAAAGTTTGGGACAATGGCACCGTCGACGGCGACGTGGCCACCGTTTTCCTCAACGGGGAACGCATCCTGAAAGAACACCGGGTGGATAAACGCAAACTCGGCATCCCCGTCAAACTGAACCAGGAGGACAACTTCCTCGTCCTCCACGCCGAAAGCCTGGGAGACATCTCCCCGAATACCGTCGCCATCTCCGTCGACGACGGCGTCCGGGAACAGATCATTATCCTGAGCTCCAACCTCGACGAAAGCGGGGCCGTGATGATCCGGAAGTTCCGGGTAAAAGAGTGAGACACCCCTTCACCCTCCCCACCTCCTCTCCATGCGCGCCTTAAACGCATCCCGGTACTTGGGGCCGATGCGCAGTTCGTGCAGCTTTCCTCCGGTATTGTCGGCGATTTCCACGAAAGTGTAGTTGCCGGCAAAGCTTTTAACGTAGTCCAGGTTGATGATAAAACTGTCGTGGATGCGCATGAACTGGCCGGCCGGCAACAGTTTGACCATGTTTTTCATGCGGTCGCGGGTAATGTAGACGCTGTTGGAAGCCACCACTTTGACGTCGACGTTGGCGCCTTCGCAGTACAGGATTTCATCGTGGTCGACTTTTACCCACCTGCCTTTCTCCTTGATCAGGATGTGCCCCTTGGCCGCCGGGGCGGAGCCGGCCGGCGGCGGGCCCTGCAGGCCGGCAATCGCCTTGTCGATGGCGTGGTTGAGCTTTTCGGGCTCAATGGGCTTTAACAGGTATCCGGAGATGTTGTACTCGTAACCTTTGATGGCGTATTCGGCGAAGGCGGTAGTGATGATTACCTTGGCCGAAAGGCAGAACCTGCTGACGGCGTCCAGCAGGTTGAATCCGCTGGCGCCCGGCATTTCGATATCCAGGAAAATGAGGTTAGGGCGGCGGCGGCTGTTGTCGGCCAGGTAGTGATAGGCATCTTCTGCGTTTTCAAAACTGCCGATCAGTTCCAGGTCCAGCCGGGAGTGCAGCAGCTCGATCAGGTTTTCCCTTTGCAGTTCCACATCCTCGATGACGATATATGTAAACAGGTGCTTCATGAAAGAGGTACTTGTAAAAAAACGGAGTAGACCCCCGCGTCGGCCCGGATGTCCAGCGCGTAATTTTTTTTGTAAACCAGGTCGAGGTTCTCGATCGCGGTGCGCAGGCCGACGCCCTTCCCGGACTGGAGGGCCATGGTGTCCTCGTTGCGGAAATTGGCCTTATAGCTGTTGTCGATCCTGGCGTGAAACCGGCCGTTTTCGGCCCGGAAATGGAGGCGGATAAACTTTTTTTTGTCGGCGTTGACGCCATAGTGCTTGAAGCAGTTCTCCACGAAAAGCAGCAGGACCATAGGGGGGATGCGGTGTTTGTGCAGGACTTCGCCCTCCTGTTCGTATGCCAGTTCCGTATTTTTGGATATCTGCAGGCGTTGCAATTCCAGGTAGCTTTTGATGAACCGCAGCTCATCTTCCAGGGGCACCAGCTTTTCGTTGGTCTGGTAGACCAGGTAGCGCAGCAGGCGGGACAGCTCCCCGATCAAAGCCGGGAGGTATTCCGATTTGCGGTGGGCCAGCACCTGCAGGTTGGCCAGGGTGTTGAAGAGGAAATGGGGGCGGATTTGCTTCTTGATGAAGTGCAGTTCGCGCTCGGCTTCCCGGCGGCGGCGGTAGGCTTCCAGCCGGGCCTTCCGCTCCAGCTCCCGGCTCCGTTCGATAGCCTGCTTGGTGTAGGATACGCCGGTCGTGCACAAAATGAAAAAGAGGATGACCAGCGTCAGTTCATACCATTCGTGGTTGACGATATCGAAGGCCGTTCGGATGATCGGCACGTAGAGCAGGGAAAACAACAGGGCCGTGATGGAACTCAGGAAAAGGAACAGGTAGAACGACCAGTCCTTCAGCCTGGCCCTGGGGAAGATGCTCCGGCCCAGCAGAGTCTGCAGCCTGCCCTGATACACGAAGAAGAGGTTAAAATAAACCGGCAGCCCGAGCAGGAGGGTGTACCCCAACGCTTCCCGGAATACTTTGAAGAAGGCCTCCCGCTTGTATCCGAACGTTTCCAGCAATTCGGCCTTGCCCTGATACCAGGAATGAATGGCAAAATAGCAAAAGACCACGATCAGCACCGTGGCGCCGAACATCAGGTGCTGGATGATGTCTTTGCGCAGGAGGCGGTACAGCTTGGCTTGTGCTTTGGTCAGTGTCATGGAGTAGGGGCTGCAGCAACAGGCAACAGGTTATAAAATTAACGACAAAATCTCTAAATTTCAGCTCTTAACCTTATCTGTGAAGTTATGAAATTTTTCCGTTGTGCTGTTACCCTTCTACCGTTGGCCAGCCGGGGGCGCCCCGTCCACCGTACACGCCTCCAGGCCTCCCCCGTCCCCGTCCACCGTACACGCCCCCGAAACTCTCTGTCCAGTTCTAGGCAGGTGCCCCTTTGCGCTGCGGTTGCATTGGTTTTACAGCTGTTGTGCCCCATCCTGCCGGCCGGCGCCCAGGGGTGTTATGCCGACCCCATCTACGGCGTCGCGCTGGAAAGAGACGTCGTTTACGGTACCGCCGTCAATTACTGCGGTTCGGAAGTGCAATTGCTGATGGATGTCTACCGCCCGGTGGGAGACGGCAACGCGCGCCGGCCGGCCATCGTGCTGGCCCACGGCGGGGCCTTCCTGTCCGGCGACAAGGGAAGCTACGACATGGCGGAGGCCGCTGCCGCCTTTGCCGCCAGGGGCTACCTGGCGGCAAGCATCAACTACCGCCTGGGCTTCCACAAATCGGTATTCCATACGCCCGATGCGCAGGGTTGTGCCTTTGTGGGCGCTCTGGCAGGAGCTCAGGAGGCGCAGTGCCTGTACGCCTATCCGGCGGAGGTGGAGCGGGCGCTGTATCGCGCCGTGCAGGACGCCCGGGGCGCCATCCGCTTTGTCAAAACGCAGGTGGATTCGGTGGATGCAGGCAATGTGTTCATCGGTGGCGGCAGCGCCGGAGGGTTTGTCGCCATGGCAGCCGCATATATGGAGGATGCGGAGGCACCGGCTGCAGCCCTGGCCCAGGGCGCGGTGTCGGCCATCCCGTTTATTTACGGCGCCTGCCATCCGCCGGGCTGCAGCACTGCCCGCCCGGCCCTGGGGCTGCCGCAGGGCGATCTGCACCTGGGCCAGGCCGACGCCTCGGTGAAGGGGGTGCTGAACATCTACGGCGCTTTGCTGGACCCCTCCTGGATCGATGCGGGCGAGCCGATGTTGTATGCCTACCACAAAGACAATGACCTGGTCGTGCCCTGCGGCAACGGCCGGCCGTTTCGCGACCTGATAGGCCGCTGCCTGAACAACGGCGCCTGCACCGCAGTGCCCAATACCTGGCCGGAGGCTTTCGGCAGCTGCCATCTGCAGGATTATCTCGACACCCTTTCCGGGGCGCCGGCCCACGCCTTCCAGATAGAAAGCTGCCCGCCGCCCGCTTTTCCCTGTTCTTACTCCTGCCACGAGGTGACGGCCGAAGAAGTGCGCCGGATTGTTCAGGGAGCGGCGGAGTTCTGGGGCTGCACGATCACCAATCAACGGGAACGGGAAAGCAACTCATCAGCCGTTGTCTTCCCCAACCCGGCTACCGGCGAGGTTACCCTCCGCGCCGGCGCCTTCGCAGAATTGCCAGTAGTGGAGCTTTACAGCCCCGATGGCCGGCTGCTCCGCCGCTTTGCCGTCCGGGGAGAATTAAGGCTGAACCTGGAGGGCTTCCCTCCCGGTGTTTACCTGTTGAGGTGGAATGGTACCGTTCAGCGAATCGTCATTCGTAGATGAAGTAGGAAGTGCTGATGCCGATCGTGTCGCCCACCGCCAGGTTAAGGTCGTTGCGGATGCTGTCCAGCTTCGATTCGAGCGGAGCTTCCCAGCAGGTGGTGCCGGTGACCCCCGTTACATCCCGCCGCTGGAAGAAGTCGTCGTAGTAGGCCCCGATGTAGGAAAAGATACACAGGCGGAGTTCGTCGAAAGCGCTGTTGCGCTCGAAGGAAATTTGGTCGCCGCCCCCGCTTAAGACGATCTCGCTGCCCTGGTCTGCGTAGGCGACTTCTATGAACTCGGAGGACCCGCTGCTGAAGTCGTAGAACTCCACCCGGGCCACCGTGTCGCTGAGCAGTTCCAGGCTGCGGAACTCGAAGTAGTCGTCCGCTTCTTCCTGGAGGTCTTCCTGCAGGAAGGCCTCGAACAGCGTCAGCTGGCCGCCCGGCTGCACTTCCGGGAAAGCATTGGCGCCAACTTCGTAGAAGGATGCCGGGTTGAATTCCACCCGGTTCAGGGTGAAGGTTACGGGATAGGCCAGCTGCGGCTGTTCGTCATCGTTTTTGCAGGACGAAAAGACAGAGATAGAAAGGAACAGGCAGGCAAGGCTTGCTGAAGAGAGTACGCGCATGGTTTGGTGTTTTTAGTGAAAACAAGTTTCCAAAGATAGTCATTCACGGGAAAACCCGCCGCTTAAACAGGTAAAAAAGGCCCCCGAGAGCCAGGCTGTGCGTAATCAGGGCCAGGAGCAGGGCCGCCGCCGCCGGTTTTCCCGCCAGTATATTGCTCACGTAATGCAGCGTCCAGTACACCGGTATGATGCCCAGGCCGTACTGCATCCACGAATCGATAAAAAAGCTGCCCGCCGGGAGGATCAGGATGATGCTGAGCGCCTTGTACACGGCCAGCCCTTCTACTTTATTGCCGGACAAGGCGGCCAGGGCCAGCGCCGTGATGGGCACGGCGCCGGCGAAGAGGAAGGCCGCCGTCAGCCGGGCCGCTGCGCCCAGGCCTTCCATGCCGGGCGCCGACAGCATACAGTAGCTGAACACTACGGCCATGAAAGTGCCGGTCGACAGCCGGTAGAACAGGAAGGTGTTGACGCCTATGGGCATGGTGCGGAGGGCGGTGAGCACCTGCTCGTCCCGCTCGTCGAGCAACATGGAGGCCAGCACAAAGCCGATGCTCGTCACCACCTGCAGCGTCATCAGCATCAGGATGAGCGGATGGTACTCCGCCATCGCAGGGAACCGCGCCTCCAGCCAGGGCAGCAGCAGCAGCGCCAGGCTGAACTGCAGGGCCGGCACCACAAAGAGCATGAACCAGAGCATCTCCTCCCGGAGGATCATCCGGAGGTCCAAACGGGCTAATCTGAGGAGTTTTTGCATGGGTTTGGATAGGTTGAGGTTAAGGTTGAGGTTGAGGTTGAGGTTAAGGTTGAGGTTAAGGTTAAGGTTGAGGTTAAGGTTGAGGTTGAGGTTAAGGTTGAGGTTAAGGTTAAGGTTGAGGTTGAGGAATTGGGGGCAGTTAGCTTGTCTCCTTTCGCAGGTTGCGTTTTGCCAGCCGGAAAGCCCCTGCATTCCAGAGCAAAAGATACAAAAAGCCATAGGTTATTTGCCAGCCCTCTGCCGGCAGGAAGGCGCCTTCCAGCAGCAACAACCCTCCCTGGGAAGGCAGGAGGTACCACCACAGCGTATCTGTGACCTCAAAAAAGTTCAGGAAGGGGAGGGCGGTGGGCACTAAAATACCGGCCATCCTGAGCAAATACTGATTGAAATTCCGGCAGGAAACTACCGCTGCCAGGCCCAGCAGGGTATACAGGGAAGCGGTCAGCCCGATGCCGGCGGCGAAATACAGGTAATGGAAGCGCCACCCATAGCCGGCGAGCGCCATAGGCAGGGCGGAGAGGACAGCCACGAGGGTCAGGGTAAAGGTTTTGGAAAGGATATAATGCTCCGGTGCCAATGGCGTCACCCACAGCGCCTCCAGGGTGTTTTCGCTGCGCTCGAAAAGGACGAGGGCGCCGATGAACAGCATGCCCAGCGCTGCCGGGTCGTTGAAAATGAGGAAGACCAGGATTTTTTCCTGGTAGGGCCCTTCCGGCAGGTTGAGCAGGATCAGCATGTAGATCAGGGTGACCAGCCCGGCGGCGTATATGATGTTGTACCGGAACTGGCGGAGGAGGTCCCATTGCAGGGCGGCGGCGAGGTGGCGCATGGGCGGTTTGTTGTTTGCAGTTCACTATTCGCTGTTTGCGGTTTTTACCCGGAAGAGCGTAGCGAAGACGGGCGCTATTCGCTGTTCGCTATTTGCCGTTTGCTGTTCCGGCAAGGCTTGTTCCGGTTACTTTGATAAAAATATCGTCCAGGGTGGCTTCTTCGGTATGGATGGTTTGCACGTTCTCTTCCCGAAGGAGGCGGAGAAAGGCGGCGTTGTTGCCGATCCCATCGAGAGGAAACTCTGCTTCGCGGACTGTGCCGTTAAGGTACTCCACCCGTACCAGGCGGCGGCCGTATCTCAGCTTCAGAGCTTTGGGCGAGTCGATCACGGCAATTTTCCCGTTTACGATGAAGGCGATGCGGTGGCAGAGTTCGTCGGCGTCGTTCATCAGGTGGGTGGTCAGGAAGATGGTCCGGCCCTGGCCGTGCTGTTCGCGGATCAGGTCTTTGATGCGGCGGGCGTTGGCGGGGTCGAGCCCGGAGGTCGGCTCGTCGAAGAAAAGCAGCTCGGGGCCGTGCATAATGGCGCGCACGAAATTGAGCCGCATCTTCATGCCTTTGGAAAAATCGCTCACCCGCTTGCCGGCGTGTTCCTCCAGGCCCACCCGGCTCAGCAATTCCAGGGGGTCGCGCCTGGGGCGGTTGTAAAAGGCGGCGAAGAAGCGCAGGTTTTCCAGGGCGGTCAGCTTGCCGAAGTGGTTGGGCAGCTCGAAGCCGACGCCGATGTGGTCGTAATACGACTTATCCCATTGCTCCAGCGGTTTGCCCATCACCCGCGCTTCGCCCCGGAAGCCTTCCAGCAGGCGGATAAGGATTTTCTGGGTGGTGCTCTTGCCCGCTCCGCTCGGCCCCAGGAAGCCGAAGATTTCCCCGCAGGGCACTTCGAAGCTGATGCCGTCGACCGCCGGGCTGCCTGCCCCGCGATAGGTGTAGGAAAGGTTGGAAACGGATATCATCGGGTTGTCTTTTTAATGTACCTTAACCACCCTGCCGGATCCAATCTGCCATACGCTTCAGGGGCGCCTCCTCCACGTTGTGTTTTCCCACGAAAGGATGCTCCCGAACCTGCAGGCCATTAGCCTGGATGAGTTCCCGCTGTTGGGCGATCCTCTCCGGGGTCAGGAAGGGATCCTGGCTGCCATAGGCGACGTGCAGGCCCTTATCCGAAAAATAGCCCAGGCGGGGGCGGTAGTCCAGGTCCTCCGGGATGCTGCCCGCCCAGAAGATGAGGTGGTGGAAAGCCGGGAACGCGCGCATGACCCAACGCATCTGGGTGGCGCAGCCCTGGGAGAACCCCAGCAGGATGATGTGCACGCGGGCCGGCATTTGTGCCAGGAACAAGTCGTAAAGGGTAGTGAGGTAATTGGAATAGTCGGCAATCTCGTGCAGGCGGCCCTCTCGGGTCATCCAGGAGGCTGCCGGCTCGCCGGCGAAGCCGCCCCAGTAGAAGCGCGACAGTCCTTCCGGGGCGAGGATGAACGTGTCGTCGGCGGCGATCGCCTCAAAGGGCCGGATGAACTTGCTGGCCAGCTGCCCGTAGCCGTGGCAGGCGATCCAGAAGTATCGGGTGCCGGGCCCGGCATGGCCCAGCGTGCTGTAGTGGGCCGTGCGGGGGACGGTGATGGTGTGGTTGGAAAGCATGGGCGTGGTTGTATATATGGCTCTGAGAAATCAAGGTACAAAACCGGCGTGGCAAACCATAAAAAAAGCCGCTCATTTGAGCGGCTTCCTGTTTTTTGGGGTGGCTAACCGGATTTGAACCGGCGACCTCTGGAACCACAATCCAGCGCTCTAACCAACTGAGCTATAACCACCATAATGCAAAGGGAAACCTGGTTTTGAATCCCTCTTTTCTAAAGCGATGCAAATATAGGATAAGTTCCAAAAAGGGGGAAATTTTTTTCGGGGAAAAAAGGAGGAAAATGGGGGCCTATAGATGCCGTCGCAGAGCATTCTTCAGGCTGACCCGCAGAGCGGTGCGCTGCTTTTCTCTGCGGCGCTCCGCATTCACATCCACAGTCCCTGCATCCATAGCATGCCCGGCATTGACTTCAATCAGCTGCGCTTCCCCGCCCAGTGGGCAATGTCCAGGTACTCAAAAAAGCGGGCCTCCTTTTCGGCCAGCCCTTCCGCTTTAATCTTCTCCTTCAGAACAAAGAAAATCTCTTTCTTTTCTTTCCTGCCCGCAGCATTGCCCAGCCTCCGCAGCACATCGAACAACAAATTTTCCGCCTCGTAGGCAGGCGCCAGGCCCTGGTGCGCCCGCCGGGCAGAAGCAATGAGGTAGGGGAGGAGCTCGTCGTTCCCCAGCTCGTGATGCAGCAGCAACTGCAGCAGCCGGGCAAAGCGGAACAGCTCCTCCAGCAGGCCCTTTTGCTGGCTCTGCAGCATGGCGTTGAGGCAGTCGAGGCTGCGGCTGAAATCGCGGTTCAGGAAGTAAATGTAAGCCAGCAAATACTGTATAGTGAGGCGGTTGTGGAGAGCCATTCGGGCAGAGAACCGGGCCAGCCCCTCTTCGGTGGAGGAGGCTTTTTGGCGTGCCTGCCCGTGCTTTTTCCGGCTGATCAGCATGTTGAGTTCCAGCAGGGCGCCTTGTTCGAATATTTTTTGCCGCAGGCCCTTTATCCGGGCGAAGGCAGGCTGTCCGGGCAGGCTGCGGAGTTTGGCCAGGCCCTGTTCTACGGCTTCCCAGTTTTTTACCTGATAATTGTCGATCAGGAAATTATTCAGGGCGGCGACATAACGGGAGGGGTACAGCTCGCGCAGGAAGGGGTTCTCTTCCAGCAGATTGAGCAGAGCTTGGTTGCAGGCCAGCGCCTGTTCTGGTTCTCCGGCCATGAAATGGTAGGTAGCCAGGGCGCGGAAGTAGTCCATCCGGGCCTGCAGGCTGCGGGCGTTCCGGCCCTGCCGGAAGCCGTCGCTGCCGATGATTTCCAGTATGCTGGCTTTCTCCTTTTCGTCAGCAAGGCTCACCTTTTGGAACTGGCGCTTGGCCAGCAGCAGGTTGTAATACGCAAACCTGCCCTCCTGCCCAAGGGTGTCCAGGGTTTCGCGCCATTCTTCGGCCCACCTGTCCAACTCGCGGGTGCCCGAAAGGCGGGAAGCCTCCCGCTCCAGCAGGCTCTTCTCCAGGTGCAGCAGCTCCGGCAGGTGCAGGAACAACTGATAGCTGGAGATGAGCTTCCGGGCCGATTTCAGCTCCTGCCGGGCTTCCCCGGGCAGCCCCTTTTCCCGCAAAATGGCGGCCGCCTGGATTTTCCTTTTGGCCCGCTCCGCAGGGTGGGCGTTGCGGTGATACTGCCCCAGGCAGTCCAGCAGAAGCTGGTACAGCTGGCGTTTCAGGACGGGGAAGTGTCTTTTTTGTGCGGGGCCGGGCAGGGCCTCTTTCAGCGCCTCCTCGTCGTAAGCCTCCTGTTTGCTGAGCAACAGAAACAAAGCCAGATAGTTGTTCTGCCCGCCGATCACGTGCCGCCGGGCGTATTGGTGGAAATACCGCTTTTCAGATGGGGTCATGGCTTTGGCCAGGCGGAAAAGGGCATCGCTTGGTTTTTTCATTTGGACTTTTAATTTATTGATTGTTTATACTATGCTGGAATAGGTTTTGTGCATTGCCGTTGAGCATAGCGCGTGGTTTATAGCCACGAAGACACAAAGGCACGAAGATGGCACAAAGAGTAATGGGAGCCTTGGATGATTCGATCTGTTGTACGGTTTCTATGGGTCAAAATGACAAGGGAACCTAACGATTCAGCATCATTAAAGCCAGCGTCAGAAAATGCAGATGTTGCGGAAAACTACAAAATCTCGTCAGACTTTTAATTTAAACCCCAAACTCTATTTGCAAAACCGTCGCGTTAGCCCGAATTTCGCTGAAAAACAGAAACGATACGCATGAAAAACTTCATCCTGTTATTGATACTCCAGATTTGCGGATACGCATTATTCGGGCAGGTCAGCCATTGGGAGTCTTATTTCAAGCCCACCCGCGCCCAGAATGTGCTGGAGGAAGAAACTACGCTCTGGCTGCCCACTGATGCAGGCCTGCTGGAAGTGGATAAAGAAACCGGAAATTATACCCTGTGGAACAAATTAAACGGCGGGCTGTCCTCTAATACCATCGAAGCAGTCGCCCGCCATCCCATTACCCGGGAGCTTTTTATCGGCACTTATGACGTCGCCCTGATGGTCCGGGAAGAGCCGGACGGGCCGTGGTCGCCTCTGCCTTACCCGGAAAGCTGGGCTGCCCCTTTCGGCCAGCCTTTGCAGACGTATTGCCTGGCGTTCGACGCCCAGGGCATCCTCTGGGCCGGCACCAGCTGGGGGCTGGCCCGCTACGACGGCGAGAGCTGGGCGTTGTACAACCAGGAAGACGGCCACGAGCTCCTGAGCTGGGTGAAAGCCATCGAGCCGGCGCCGGACGGGGGGATTTACGCCGCCAGCCACGTCGCCTTTCACGTCAAAGACGGCGTTTTCACGCCCCTCAGCTCTGCCGATTTCCAGTCGGAGGACTTTATTTTTTCCTACGGGGATGCAGCCATGTGCCTGCAATCGGATGGCAACCTCTGGTTCTTTACGGATGTCGGTACGGCAGGCCGCTATCAGGATGGCCAATGGCAGGTTTTTCATCAAATCGACAGCCTGAATTTCTTTCCCTCGCCGCCCCGTTTCCTCACCGAATCGCCGGAGGGCAACCTTGTAGCCTGCTTCGGAGCGGATATCTGGTACCAGTATGCGGAAGGGGGCTGGTCGGCCTACCCCGGCGCTTCCGGGCTGGGGCAGCCTTTGTATTTCTCCTTCCTGGAGAACGGAAACGTTTCCATGGACGCAGAGCAGGTATTGCTGCAAACCGCCGGAGGCACCCAAACGATCTTCTTTCCGGAGTATCCCTTTTCCAGCCAGCTGTATTACCTGAATCACGACCAGCAGGGGCAGCTCTGGGCCAAAGACGGGACTATCCTGCGCAACCTGGACGCCGGCACGGAAATAACGATGGAAGGCGAGGATGCGCCGGTCTATTTCGCGGATTATGCGTTCACCAGCCAGGGCAGCTTGTGGGCTACCCGGCATGGCGCCGTTTTTCAGCAGATAGGCCAGGATTGGAAGCGTTATGACCATTCCAACTCCATCCTGCCGAACGCCACCAATTCCTGGCAGGTTGCCATCGGCGAGGACAATACGGTTTGGCTGAGCATTTACGGCCACGGCCTGTACAGCTTCCGGGACGGCGCCTGGCAAAGGCACCTTCACCCCGTTTTCAGCGCGGCGAACATCAGCGAGATGATCCCTTATCCCGGCGGCGGCCTGTGGTTGCGGCTGTGGGGCTGGAGCAACCAGTCGCGCATCGGCTATTGGGACGGAGCGCACGTCAACCTGCTGAGCGACGGCGAGCAGGGGTTCCGCGCCAGCGGCGCCGGCCAGCGCCTGAGCTACGACCCCGAATCGGGCCTGCTGTGGGCTCTGGACTGGCAGGGCCTGCAGGTATTCGACGGCCAGGCCTGGGAACAGGTACCTTTTCCCTTTGAACAGGAAACAGATGAATACGAATGGATTTATACCTTTTCCGTCAGGAGCGGGAGGCTGCTTGCCGCTTCTAACCTCCGGGTTTTCCTGTTTGATGGAGGCGAGTGGTTTTCTTATTCATCCGAAACGGCCCCGTTGGCCAGCGAGGACATCCGGGAAGCCGGCCTTGGCCAGAACGGGAAGCTTTGGGTCTTGCACCAAAGCACCCCGTTTGTGGAAGTGGGGCAGCTAAGCCTGGCTTCTGGCCTGGATAATTCTGAAAATGTGGGTGTTGTCCAGATTGCTGCCTTCCCCAACCCGGCTGGAGAAGTTGTTTTCCTGGCTGGAATACCCGGCACAGGGAGCGGCGCCATTCATTTTTTTGACAGCCAGGGGCGAATGGTGAGAAGTGCGCAGGTTCACTTCACGGAAGGAGAGCCGGCTGAGGTGCCGGTGGCAGGCCTGGCGCCGGGGTGGTATCTGGGCGGGGTTTATTTCAATGGCAAGAGGTATGGGTTCAGGCTGTTGAAGAATGATTAAAGTTAGTCGCGCTATACTTGACGGCTCAACGGCAGCAAATGGATGCGCTACTATCCCTACCACCTCGATCCGGATTACGACGACGAGCATGGCAATCCTTATGACTACGGCTTTGGTGATGATTGGGATGAGGAGGAGGATTGGTGGAAGAGGTAGGCAACGCGCCACCTGAATGTGGCACGTCCGGTCAGAGGCTTTCCGACGGCTTCTCGTCCTCGTCGGGCGTAGCCTTTTTTTCCAGGGTTTCCAGCCGCACGTCCCGGTAGTGGCGCTTCAGCCAGGTGGCCAGGCCGTCCAGGCCGGGAAAGAGGACGCGCTCGTTGATGTTGGACTGGTCCAGCTTGTCGCGGATTTCCCATTTCAGGGCGGCGGGGATGACGATCTTGAAATAGCTGACGTCGTTGCACTTCAACCATTCGCTGATCAGGATATTGGGGTTGGACATCATGGAAAACACGGCGTACTGGTTGACGATGCGGTCGTCGATCGAAGGCGGCTCGAAGAAAACGGCGAAATCTTCCTTTTTGAGGCGCCCCAGGGCCGGCAACGTGGAAACTTCCCGTTCCAGCATCTCTGCCGTAAAGATATGGGAGCCTTCTTCTTCAATGATCCGGGCCAGCTGGTCGGGCAGGTACGCTTTGCTGTCTACGTAATTGACGGCCCAGATCATGCCGTCCTTTTTGTATTTGGTGAAGTCGGCTGTGGCGAAGTGCAGGGCGACGTAAGGGGAGTAGGTCCAGTCGAGCAGGCGGGTAGGCAGGCCGTGGTGTTGGGCCAGGGCGAGCCAGTTCCATACGGATTTATACTCCGAGGTGATCTGCTTGTGGCTGTATTTCCGGAAATTGCGCAGCAGGTGCTTTTCCAGGTGTGATTCGCCCAGGCGGTTGAGCGTCGAGCTCAGTTGGTAGCTGCAGTCCTCCAGTCCACGGTACACATAGGCCGAGCGGAAACGGTGCAGGGGCTCGTTCCAGGAATCGTAGTAAAGCACTTCCTGCAGGTGCGTCCAGTCTTTCACGACTATTGTTTTCCCTTCCATCCTCCAAAGGTAAGAAAAGAAGTAGTGGGGAAATGTACTGGCGCACAGCTGATTTTGCCTGGGCAATATCCAGCCGGGATTTTGTTTAAACCAGGCCCCGTCACAATAAAAAAAGGCGGCTCAGCCTCCTGGGAGTGCTAAGCCGCCGTGTGCCACATCATCATTTTTCAGTCGGGTGATTCTTTTTACCCCGAGCGGAGCCAAGGGGTAGTATTGGTTATTGGTTATTGCCTTGAGCCGTTGGCCAATAACGAATAACGGCCTTTGCCTTCCGGCACAGGAAATAACCGATAACGCCCTAAGTTCCCACCGGTAAAAACAACCAATAACTGCCACTTACGGCCCTACGGTTTCGGCGCTTCATATTCCACGCCCAGCTGCGCCAGCAATTTCAGGGAATTGGCGCGCACATTGTCCGGCGGGTTGAGCGACAAGGATTTCTTCAGGGCCTTAATGGCTTTTTCTTTTTGGCCGGTATTGACATAGCCTTCGCCGAGGCTGTCCCATACGTTGGGATCTTCGGGGTGCTTTTCGGTATTGGCTATGAATACCTCGATGGCCTCTTCTGCCTTGCCGCCAAAGAGCAACTGGTAGCCGTAGTTGTTGAGTTCGGCGTTGGTGCCTTTAGACAGGGCTTCTTTTTTCGCCTTTTCCGCTTTCTCCTTTTTGCCCGTAGCTTCCAGGGCCTGGGCATGCGCCATCATCGTGGTCATATTGGGCGCCATGCCGGCAGCCTTTTCCGACCAGTCCAGCGCCTGCTCGTATTGTTTGTGCTTCAGGGCAAGGTTGGCGGCAGCGCTGTATTCCTTCCAGGTGCAGGGCATCGCCTCCAGGTCTTTGCCGATAGTTTTCATAGCTATTTTGGCTTCTTTTTCGGAGTCGCCTTCGCCTTTGGCTTTGCCGGCCAGCTGAGCCTTTACTGTCAGGTTCTGCGGGTTGGGGGCCAAAAAAACCGAGCGGCTGGCCCAGCCCAGGGCTTCCTCGTGGTTGATGTCGTTCTGCAGGCAATAATTGGCCGCCTCGTGCCAGGCCTGCCAGTTGAACTGTTCGACATTGCGCAGTTGGTTGCGCATGCTGGCCAGCACTACCTGGTGGACATCGGTTTCGATGCGGAAGGGAATGGATTTATCCGCCCATTTGAGAGCGCAAACGGCGCCAGACCCGCTCAGGCCATCGAATTCATAAGTGAGCGATTCGTAGAACCGCCCTGCTTTTTCGGGCCGTACTTCCACCCGAAGGGCATCTTCATCCTGGTCGTAGCCAGAGCTGCCCCAGGAGTTGGTGCTGTTGGAAAAGATGATCGTCCATTTTTCCTCATCCGGAATCATGTGCAGGCCGTATGCGCCGGCTGCCAGGTTTTTCCCTTCGATCGTTACATCGGTCGAGAACTTGATGACCGTATTCTCATTGGCGCCTGCCCGCCAGACAACATTCATCGGCACGAGCTTGCCCCATACTTCTCTGCCTTTTACAGCTGGCCGGTGATATTTGACCATTATTTCCGTCAGGCCTACGGTCTGCCCGACAAAGGCTTTAGGGCTTACCTGCGGGGTTTCGAGGACGGGTTGGGCGCGAAGGGATACGGCAGCAAGAATCAAAATAAAAACGGGCAGGAGCGAAAGGTGTACTTTTTGTTTCATAACAGTCGGGTTTGCCTGTTGCCCGGCGAAGAGAAAATGGAAGAGGCCGGGGCCCTCCATTCTCTCTTGTTCGCCGGCCTAACAGTTTGTGGGTGATTTCTGGTCACTAAACTAAGGCCTTATGGCAAGCAATGCAATTTAATTGTGGCAGGAGGGGAATCTTGTGACAGATGGTTAGGGCAGAGAGAGAATTGGCGGAAGAAATGATGGTGAAGGGAGTGTTTGTGTGCATTCGTGAGGGGGCGCAATGGAGGGTTGCAGGCTGGCAACTGCATTCCGACTTCCGACTTCGCACTTCCGACTTCCGACAGTGGCACATCCAAAGTCCAGTTACAATCCCCTCCGGATTTCCTCCTCGTCCAGGTATCGGTGGATCTCATCCCGGTAGCTGCGGCTGGAGGCCAGGCACCGGCCGTCTTTCATGTGGAAAGCGTACTGGTTGTTGCCCTCGTATTTTACTTCCCGGATAAAGTTGGTGTTGACCAGCAAAGACCGGTGGATGCGGAGGAAGAGGCTGTTGCCGAGCTGCTCCTCGATGGATTGCAGGGTGTAGCGGATGAGGCAGGCTTTCCCGGGCGTGTGGACTTTCAGGTAATTGCCCTCAGCTTCTATGTAGCGGATATCGAGTACATGGATGAGCACGGTGCGGCCCTTTTCTTTGATTTCCAGGTGCTGGAGCTCGTCTTCCCGCCCGTGCTGGTGAACCTCCAGCATCTTCCTCATCTTCTGGTGCATGACCGCATCCTCTTTGAGGCTGATCTGCCGCCGGGCGTGTTCTACGGCCTGCAGGAAGCGTTCGTCGTCATAGGGTTTCAGGAGATAATCGACAGCGTGGACATCGAAAGCGCGCAGGGCGTACTGGTTAAAGGCCGTCACGAAAATAATAAAGGGCAGCGGGTGGAGTTCCTGGCGGGAAAGGACCTCGAAACCGGTGAGGTCAGGCATTTGGATGTCGAGAAAAACCAGGTCAGGCCGGTACTCCGCCATTTGCCGAAGGGCCTCGGCGCCATTTTTGCATTCCCCGACGATGGCGATGTAATCGACCTGCTCCAGCAATTTGACGATGCGTGCCCTTGCCAGCGGTTCGTCGTCGACCACCAGGGTGCGGATCTTCTTCATATGCGCTGACGTTGGAATGGAATAATGATAGTGGCTTCAAAACCTTGGCCTTCCCGGGATTGGACGCTGAAGATATAGTTTTCCCGGTAGGTCAATTTAAGCCTTTCCCGGACGTTTTTCAACCCGATTCCGGAAGCGGCCAGTTCCTCGGCCGGCCGGGAGCTGCCCCTGCCGTCGTCTTTTACGGTGATCATCACCTGCCCGCCATCGATCTTCTGGCAGGCCAGGGTGATCTTTCCCGGGCCTGTCCGGTTCGCAAAACCGTGTTTGACGGCATTTTCGACCAGCGGCTGGAGAATTAAGGTCGGGACCTGTGCTTCCAGGGCCTGTTCGTCAATTTTATATTCAATGGTCAGCCGGTCCGGGAAACGAGCCTCTTCGATGTTGAGGTAATTCCGGATGAACTCGATCTCTTCCCGCAGCGGGGCGAGGTTGCGCTTGTCCTGGCTGAGCACGAACCGCAGGAGGTTGCCCAACTGGGAGACGACCTTCTGCGCCCGCTTCTTGTCAAATTCCATCAGCGAAGAGATGGTATTCAGGGTGTTGAACAGGAAGTGAGGCTGGAGTTGCAGGCGCAGGGCGTTGAGCTGGGCGCTGGACAGCTGCCCTTCCAGTTGGGCGAGTTCCAGCTGTTTGTCCCGGTATTTCCGGCGCAGCTCGATAGCGGTTATTACTGTATAGATGATCCCGAATTCGATCAGGCGGGTGATTACGGCGGCAGGGAGCACGCCGACGATATGCCTGAGCGTCTCCGAGGTCATTTCTTTGACGCCCAGAAAGTGGAGCGGTGGAAAGAAAAGAAGGTTAGAGATCAATTCGTGCAGCAAAGCCAGGATCGTGCCGCCTCCAAGTATCCTTAGAAACAGGACGCCGTTGGAGGTGCCGGGGCTTTCCTGGATGCGCCCGACGACATAGTAAACCAGCGGCAGGATGAGCGCCCACGTGAGATAATTGACCACGTGAATGAACCAGCCCCGGTCCCACATGAACTTTTCCGCTTCGTTATAGTACATCAGGAACAGGTAATTGCGCAGCCCCACCAGGGAGCCAAGCGCAATACTCGCCAGGATGGCATAGAAATACGGTATGGGTAATTTGCGCGAAGCCATGCTCCAAAGTAATTAAAAAAGAAAGAAATAACCGCCGGCTTTGGGACAGACGGATAGAAAAGTGGCCGTTTGGTTTTTCCATAACGAAAAGCCGTTTATCTTGGGAGGGAAATGCCAGACAGCCGCAAACACAGAGGGCAGCACCCTTCCGACGCCAGATTGTTCGGCGAGAGCCAGTTGCCGAAGCTGCAGCAGGCCGTCCGGGATCTCTCCTGGTTGTTGTCCCGGGGGTATGCCGAAAAGTCCAGCCTCAAACTCGTAGGCGACCGCTACCGCCTGCAGAGCCGGCAGCGCCTTGCTGTCGCCCGTTCTTCCTGCTCCCGCCAGGCCGCTTCCCGGCGGCGGCTTCATGCTTTGCCGGAAGAGGCCATGCGGGCCAACACCCTCTTCATCGATGGGTTCAACCTCCTGATAACCATTGAGAGCGCCTTGTCGGGAGGTTTTATCCTGGAGGGAGTGGACGGTTGTTACCGGGACATGGCCAGCATCCACGGTTCCTACAAACGGGTCGTTGAGACCGAGGGCGCCCTTTTGCTGGCCGGCCATGCCCTGCAGGAGCTCAGGGTGGCAAAGGCCGTTTGGTATCTGGACCGCCCCGTATCCAACAGCGGCAGGCTGAAACAGATGATCCTGGATACAGCGCAGCAAAACGACTGGGACTGGGACGCCGCCCTGTACTACAACCCGGACACTGTGCTGGCCCACCAGGCGGCTCCGGCCGCTTCTTCGGACAGCGCCATCCTCGACGCCGCCGCCCAGTGGTTTAACCTGGCGCGGTTCGTGGTATCCCGCTTCGTGCCGGATGCTTTGATCCTGCCTTTAGGCCAGCTCGCCCGGGCTTCTTCTTCCTGATGGTTAGTTTTCTTGCGCCGCCGCCAGCTTATTGCAGGCCAATACTGGATTTTCTTGGTTTTTTTTCTTAAATTTCTTCTCGTTATTGAAGAGGCGCCGGGAGCATTTCTATTCCACAAAAGCCGTGGCAATTTCCTTCAGCGAGGTCCCGGACTCTCTATCCCGCCCGGTTTTTATAAAATTAGAATAATACTGCCAAAATATATCCTTTTACAAAAACCGAGATCGCCTATGCTTAGGATTGCCTTCATCACCGCTCTGTTTATCGCATCATCTTCTGTTGCTTTCGGGCAGAAAAGCGCCTCCCCGGAGGAAATGGCCGCGAAAGCCATCAAAGAAGTGATCGAGGAAGAATCCCGTGCTTTTTGGGCGCGGGACTTCAAGGCCTGGCAAAAACTATGGGTTCACGAACCGTATGTGGTATGGACCGCAGCGTCCAACACCGGTGTGCGCCAGTTCTACGGCTGGGATTCCTGGAAAGAGGAAGTGGAGAGCCTCTTCAGGGAAAGCCCGGACCCCATCCCTTATGATGGCGATGTAAAGAAGTACAACTTCAATTTCCGGGTTTACGGCGACGGGGCCTGGGTGTCTTTCGAGCAGGACAACAAAGGCACCACGACTTACGAAACCCGTATCCTGGAAAAACACGGCGGAAAGTGGAAGATCGCCGCTGTGCAACTGTTCTTCAATGCCAACGAACCGGAGGCCATGCCGGTTGAAGAAGGGGTAAACGAATAATCTTGCCTTCCCCGGAGCATGGTGGCCACTGCAATAGCCGGACTTCCTGTGGCCGCCGCTCCTTCGGGCCGGGAGATGCAGGATAGCTTCCTGGTTCCATTGTTGATTCCGCAGGTACCCGAACAGCGGGACACAAACCCTGGTACTTCCGGCACTAAGGGATTGCGCAATCCCTAAATAACGGGGCAGTTATTTTCCCCGCCGGGAGCAGAATGCTAGCCCTCCTTAAGAATCTCCCGCGAAATAACCAGTTTCTGGATTTCAGACGTGCCCTCGCCGATGGTACACAGTTTCGCATCCCGATAGTACTTTTCTACAGGGTAGTCTTTGGTGTACCCATAACCGCCGAAAATCTGTACAGCCTCGTTGGCGATGTAGACGGAAGCTTCCGAAGCGTAGTATTTGGCCATCGACGATATCTTGGTCGTTTTTTTCCCCTGGTCTTTCATGCGGCCCGCCTGGCGGGTCAGCAGTTCTGCCGCTTCAATTTTGGTGGCCATATCGGCCAGCTTGAAGCTGATGGCCTGGAAGCTGGAGATCGGCTTGCCGAACTGGTGGCGTTCCTGGGCATACTGGACGGAGGCTTCGTAGGCGCCTTTGGCGATGCCTAAAGCAAGGGCGGCAATAGAGATGCGGCCGCCGTCCAGGACTTTCATGGACTGGATGAAGCCTTCTCCCACTTCACCCAGGACCTGGCTCTCATGTACGCGGCAGTCGTGGAAGATCAGCTCGGTCGTTTCGGAGGCGCGCATGCCCAGCTTGTTTTCTTTTTTGCCGGCTGAAAAGCCCGGAGTCCCCTTCTCGATGACGAAGGCAGTCATTCCGCGGCTGTCCAGCAGCTCTCCCGTCCGGGCCACAACGACGGACACCTGGCCGGATTTGCCGTGGGTAATGAAGTTTTTAGCGCCGTTCAGGACATAGTACTCCCCGTCTTTTTCCGCTACGGTTTTCATCCTGCCGGCGTCGCTGCCGGTGTTCGGCTCGGTGAGGCCCCATGCGCCGATCCATTCTCCCGTGGCCAGTTTGGGCAGGTATTTGGCCTTTTGCTCTTCGTTCCCGAAGAGGAGGATGTGGTTGGTGCAAAGAGAATTGTGGGCGGCTACGGACAGGCCGATTGACCCGCAAACCTTGCCGATTTCTTCGATGACGGTTATGTATTCCTGATAACCCAGGCCGGCGCCGTGGTATTTTTCCGGTACGAGGACGCCCAGGAAGCCGAACTGGCCCATTTGGTGGAAAAGGTCTACGGGAAAATGCTGGGTTTCATCCCACTCCATGACGTGGGGGCGGATATAGTTTTCGGCAAAGTCTCGGGCGGACTCTTTTATCAGTCGCAGGTTGCTGATCGTCTCTACACTCATTGGGTTGCTGATTTTAGAATATTATTTGAAGTTTTTTCGGCATTGGGAAATAAAAGCCGGATAAAAGTGAAAAAACGGCAAAAAGCAGGTTTCTCGCTACAAATATAATGACAATCCCGGTAGCAGGCCCGCTTCCGGGGGGGAAGATTCTGCAGGGGCTGACTGATAATCAAATGCCCTGGCCGGGGAAAAGTTCATTCGGAAGAGGAGGTCGTTTCCTGCGCCAGGCCCAGGGCCTGCTTCATTTTGAAATAGATTTCCGTGTTTTCGTAGATCCCGGCGAACAGTTCTGCGGAGGGGCCGTAGGCAAATACCGGGACCAGCGCGGCCGTGTGGCCGTTGGTGGTAAACGCCAGCTGGAGGTCGTTCATCCGGGATCCCGGGTTGAGGGCCAGCCCGCCGCTCTCGTGGTCGCCGGTTACCAGCACGAGGGTTTCCCCGTCTTTTTTTGCAAACTTCAGCGCCAGCCCGACAGCTTCGTCGAAATCGAGGGTTTCGTCGACGGCCAGGCCGCCGTCGTTGGAGTGGCCGCCCCAATCGATCTGGGAGCCTTCGATCATCAGGAAGAACCCTTTATCGGAGCGCCTGCGCAGGAAGGACAAGGCAAAATCGGTGGCGTAGGGCAGATAGTCGCGGCCCGCAGCATGAGTCAGCGGGTGCTTGTCGGCCGTAAAGTAAAAGAAAGGCCGTTTGGATACCGAAGTGATCTGAGTGAGTTCTTCCCTGAAGTAATCCGAAACGATATATCCTTTTTGCTGCAGTTCTTTCACCAGGTCGCGCTCGTCTTCTTCTCTGCGGTCGAAATACCCTTTGCCGCCGCCAATGGCGAGGTCCAGGCTTGCCCTGAGGAAATCCGCAGCGATGGCTTCGTAAAAAACCCGCAGGGGCTGGTGCGCAACGAAGGCGGCAGGCGTGGCGTGGACCAGGGTGGAGGTAGCGACCAGCCCGGTGGCATACCCCAGGGCATCCAGTTCTTCCAGGATGGTAAAACAGGGGAGCGTGTCTTTAGTCATGGCGATGGCGCCGTTGTAGGTCTTCACTCCACAGGAAAAGGCTGTGGCGCCGGCAGCGGAGTCGGTGATCAGGTCGCTGGCCGAGGTGGGCTTGTGGAAGCCAATAATGGAAAACTGCTCCAGGTTCAATTTGTTGTTGTTGCTGTAGAGCGCCGCCGAAACCTGCGGCAGCGCCATTCCGTCCCCTATCAGCAAAATGACGTTCCGGGCTTTGCGCGGCTCCTCGGCGAGGCCGGGAAGGCCCGGCTGCGGCGAGGAGCAGGCCGCGAAAAAGGACACCCAGAGCAGTATACCCATTGAAAAGCGGTAGGGCATAAAATTGAATTTTGTAGCCTCTTTATTTGAAGCTCGGATATTACACATTTTCCTCCTTTCCTGGAATAATTTAACTGACAAAACTTTTAATCAGAATAAAATTTTTAATTCGTAAAATTAAACCACTAAAACTGGAATTTTGTTTGGTTTAGATATAGCTTTGCACCGAAATGGGTGTATGCAATTTTACCTCCGGCCGCTTCCTGCTGCCTGCTTTGCGGGAGCCGGAAGCAATGCCCCAAAAAGATTCCCGGGGGCTTGCATCCAATGCGGCCTCTGTTTGTCTTTCAGGATAAGCCGGGGAAATAATGTTCTCTGTTAAATAAATATTTACTCCATGATCACCCGAATTTTAAAAACCCTGGCAGCCATATTGGTTGCCGCTACCGCCGCTGCGGCCGTACCGCAAAATTCTTCCGGTACTATTTTTGACCAGCTTCTCCAGGATGGCATCCTGGAATTCACCCTGGAGACGGACCTGTCTGCCCTGATCGAGAATCGGCAAACCGAGGATTACCTGCCGGCCCTGTTCACGTTCAAAGATGCCCGGGGCCAGGAGTCCACTCATGAGATCAAGGTTAAACCGCGGGGCAAGTTCCGCCGCAGGGTATGCAATTTTCCGCCCCTGATGCTGAATTTCTCCAAGGGCGACCTGAAGGAAAGGGGCTACAGTTTCGAATACGACAAGCTCAAGCTGGTCACCCATTGCATCGACGACAAAGAAGCGGGCAAGGACCAGGTCATGAAAGAGTATCTGGCCTACAAGCTCTATAACGAACTCACGGATCACAGCTACCGGGTCCAGCTGGCTAAGGTGACGTATGTCGACAGCAACAGGAAGATGGGCAAAATCAGGCGGTACGGGTTTGTCATTGAAGATACCGATGAGATGGCCCAGCGGGTAGGAGGCGAAGAGTGTGAGGATTGCCACGGCTTATCCACCAGCGAAGCCCTTGCGCCTGCCGCTGAAAACCAGATGGCCGTCTTCCAGTATATGATCGGCAACACGGACTGGGACGTCAACATGATCCGGAACGTCAAAATGGTGAAGCTCTACAGCGGGGAGGGGGTGATCCCGGTCCCTTACGATTTTGATTTCGCCGGCATGGTGGAAGCGCCTTATGCTATTCCAAACTCCGGGATCGGGCAGCTGACGATCCGGCAGCGGGTTTTTCAGGGGCTCAATGCCGACCAGCAGTTGTTTGAGCGAACCCTGGGGCATTTTGTGGCCCGGAAAGAAAGCCTCCTCGAACAAGTTCAGCAATTCAAGGAACTGAGCTGGGATGCCCGCAAAGGTATTGTCGACTACCTGAACACCTTCTTCCGGGACGCCGAGTCCATACTCGAAGGGAAGAAACCGCAGGAGCCTTCCCTCTGGCAGGCTATACGGGAAAGGGCGCGGGAAAACAAACCGGGTTCTGCCGACACCTCTCTGGGGAAATAGCCCGCAGCCGCAGGCTTCCCGTCAGGCATACCGTTCTACGATGTTCCGGACCGGCTTCACGTATCCGCCGCCGAACAGGTTGACATGGACCAGCAGGTAGTACAGCTGGTAGATGTCGATCCGCTCATCCAGCCCGGGCCGGCACGGGAAGGCTGCCTCGTAAGCCTCGTAGAAATAGGGGGAAAAGCCGCCGAACAGGCGGGACATGGCCAGGTCCATCTCCCGGTGGGAGAAACTGACTGCCGGGTCGATAAGCACGGGGGTCGCGTTGGAGGCGGAAATGAAATTCCCGCTCCAGAGGTCTCCGTGGATCAGCGCGGGGGGTTCTGCCGGGCAGATTTCGGCGATGCGCTTGTAGAGCTTGTCAAAATCCGAAACGGCCCCGGGCCACAAACCGCGGTCAGTGATGGCTCGGCTGGCCTGGGGTTCCAGCCTTTCGAGAATATAAAATTCCGCCCAGCTGTCGTGCTGGTGGTTGGATTGGGGCAGGCTGCCGATGTAATTACTGTGGTCCAGCCCAAACTGTTGGCTGGTATGGCGATGCAGCTCCGCCAGCGCCCTTCCGAAGTTCTCCCAGAATTGCTGGTTGCGGGCATCCTCTTTGATGTACTCCAGGATCAGGAAAGCATAGCCCTCTGCCTCGCCGGTGCCCAGCGCCCGGGGCACGCGGACGGCACCGGTGTCGCCCAGCAGCCGGAGCCCCTGCGCTTCCTTTTCGAACATGCGGATGGCGCCGGGCTGGGCGTTCATCTTCAGGAAGAAGGGGCCCTGGCTGGTTTCCAGGAGGCGTGCCTCGTTAATGTCTCCCCCTCCGATGAAGGATGCCCGGTTGACGGGCAGGCCCAGCGCGGTCTCGCAGGCGGCCTTTACGGCTTGCGGAATCACTTACAAGCGGTTTTTGTTGATGATCTCGAGCAGCTCGTCCCGGTAATTTTTCCCGATCGGCAGGTGCTTGGCCTGGTTCTTCTCCAAAACTTCAACCATGTTCCCGACGATGGCCTCGATCCGGTCCACATTCACAATATAGGATCGGTGGATGCGCCGGAAAGTGCCCGGGGGCAGCTTTTCTTCCAGGCTCTTCATCGTTTGCAGGGTGATCACCCGGCTGTTTTCCATCCGGATGATGACATAATCTTTAAGCCCTTCGATGTAGATGATGTCGGCGTAGTTGACTTTGACCAGTTTTTTATCTGCTTTGACGAAGATAAAATCGGGTTCCCCTTCTCCCTCCGCGTCGGCGGCGGCGCTTCCCCGGCCCTGGAGTTCGATTTGTTCCATGGCCTTGTTGACGGCCTTCATGAAACGCTCCAGGGAGATCGGTTTGAGCAGGTAATCCAGTGCATTGAGCTCGAAGCCCTCGATGGCGTAGTTCGGATAGGCCGTAGTGAAAATGACGAGCGGCGGGTGGCTGAGGGTTTTGAGGAAGTCGATGCCGGTAAGCTGGGGCATCTGTATGTCCAGGAACATGAGCGCGATATCGTGGTTCTTCAACGCTTCGTTGGCTTCCAGCGCATTGCTGCATTTTTCCACCAGATTGAGCTCCGGGATCTTTTCAATGTATGTTTCCAGGACATCCTGGGCCAAAGGTTCGTCGTCAACGATGATTACATTGATCATGAAATTCAGTTTAAAGTTTTATGCCAGATCTAATTTGAGGTTTACAGCGTAGGATCTTGGCGAATCCTCAATTTCCAGTTCGTATTGGTTTGGGTACAACAGGTTCAGGCGCCGGTGGATATTGACCAGCCCGATCCCCCCGCTTCGGCGGCTGTCCTGCCTGGGCGGGGTGTCCGGCTTGCTGTTTTCAATAAAAAAGTGGACTTTTTTCCCCTCTGCCCGGAGCCTGATGTTGACAAAGCCGGTGGAAATCTGGTTGCTCAGGCCGTGCTTAAAGCTGTTCTCCAAAAAGGGAATGAACATAAGCGGGGCGATCTTCTGGTCCGCCACGTCGCCTTCGACTTCGAAGTTGATCTCCACGTTTTTCCCCTGCCGCAACCGTTCCAGGTCAAGATAATTGCGAATATAGTGAACTTCTTTGCTAAGCAGGACCTGTTTTTCGTTGCATTCGTAAAGCATGTAACGCATCATTTCCGACAGCTTGATCACGATCTCGGGCGCTTTGTCGGATTTCTTCAGGGTAAGGGCATAGAGGTTGTTCAGGGTGTTGAACAAAAAGTGGGGGTTGATCTGGGACTTCAGGAACCGCAGTTCGGATTGCATGGTTTGGGTCTGAAGTTCCTGTTTTTCCCGCAGATGGCGCGCCCAGTCGGCTATGATCTTGAAGATGGTGGAGGAGCCGGCGATGAAAAAAGTGACCAGAAAGTACCAGTTCATGTTCTGGAGCAGCTCCGCCTGAGTTTGTGGGTAGCCGCTGAATTTAAAGTAAAAGGCCAGCACCTTAAACGGGGTAATGATAAGGGCGGCCAGTATGAGCAGCCCGCAATAGGTGAGGAACCGCTTTTTGGTCAGGTAGTTGGGGATCAGGTAAAAGAGGTTGAAATACACGATCAACCCGTAAAAGAAAATGTTGATCAGTTCGTTGCTGAGGGTGAAGAAAAACCCCTGCTCCGTCCCTTCTATTATCGTCAGCAAGGACAGCAACACCAACCAGAAGAGGGTGTGGTATGTCACCCGCCGGTTAAAAAATTCATAAACCTTGCCTGTGGTATTCTTTCGGACTGCTGTATCCATGCGCATCAATTGTGCTTCGCCCGGGTTAAAATAGCAATTATTCGAGGATATTTTCGGGCTACCGGGGCGGGTTTTTAAATTATTTAGACACAGGGGCCCGATTGATCGCCGGGATACCTATATTTCCGGCAATTTGTACTTTTGCCCGGAACGGCGAGCCGGCTACCCGGCTAACGCTGGATCCCGCTTTTCAGTATTAAAAGCGGGATATGTTGTCCTGACGAATGCTGCGCATTGTCAGGATGCTGACAGCAAGCGTCAGCATTTGTCGCCGGCTTGGCCCTGTGGCCGCCGGAACAACTGGGTCCCCTGACGGACAACCGACAACAGCTTCACAGGTCGATACCTGGGGGCGTCCAATCATGGCGCCATGGCCTGCAAAACCGGGCTTCTCCGGCAAACGGGCCGCCATAAAATATCCATCCCGGCAACCACAGCCGGTGTTGGCTGTTATTAGTGGTGAATGTTCAGGAGTATTTACCGGAAAAAGTAAAAATATTCATGTCAGTAACCAAGTCAGAAAACTTTGAAGTCGATGCCCCGGAGGGCCTGATTGAGGATTTCGCCTCGGTGCTCCGGGAAGTTGGGGAAGACCTCACCCGCGAAGGCTTGTCCAAAACGCCGGAACGGGCGGCGAAAGCCATGAAATTCCTCACGCAGGGCTACGAACAGGATGCGGAAGCCATCCTGCGGTCGGCCATGTTCCGGGAAGACTACAGCGAAATGGTCCTGGTCAAGGACATCGAGCTGTATTCCCTGTGTGAACATCATATACTGCCCTTTTTTGGCAAAGCTCATGTGGCCTATATCCCCAACGGTTACATCGTCGGCCTGAGCAAAATCCCAAGGGTGATCGATGTTTTTGCCCGCAGGCTTCAGGTTCAGGAACGGCTGACCCACCAGATCCTGCATTGCATCCAGGACACCCTCAACCCCCTGGGGGCGGCCATCGTCATCGAGGCCCGCCACATGTGCATGATGATGAGGGGCGTACAAAAGCAAAACTCGATCACCACTACGTCCGCCTTCACGGGCGAGTTTCAGCGGGTGGAAACCAGGAACGAGTTCCTCAACCTCATCAGCTCCAAGTTGACCTAAGCCATCTTTCGAAAAATCAAACTTTAAACTATGAAAGCCTACGTATTTCCCGGCCAGGGTTCCCAGTTCGAAGGAATGGGAAAAGACCTGTACGAAAGCTCGCCGGCCGCCCGGCAATTGATGGATTCCGCAAACGACATCCTCGGTTTTGACATTATCGACATCATGTTCAAAGGCAGGGCGGAAGACCTCAAGCAGACCCGGGTGACCCAGCCGGCTATTTTTCTTCACTCTGTGGCCAAGGCAAAAATGGCCGGCGAATCCTTCCGCCCGGACACGGTGGCGGGGCATTCCCTCGGCGAATTCTCCGCCCTGGTCGCTGCCGGCGCCCTGACTTTCGAGGAAGGGCTGGAACTGGTCTACAACCGCGCCCTGGCGATGCAGAAAGCCTGTGATGTAGTGGACAGCACCATGGCCGCCATCCTTGGCCTGGAGGACGAGGTAGTGGAAAAAATATGCGGCGAGGTTGACGAAATGGTCGTGCCTGCCAATTACAACAGCCCGGGGCAACTGGTCATTTCCGGAACCGTGTCCGCCGTCGGCAAAGCCGTGGAAAAACTGCAGCAGGCCGGCGCCCGGCGGGCTGTCATCCTGCCGGTTGGCGGCGCTTTCCATTCCCCTCTGATGCAGCCGGCCAAGGAAGAGTTGCAGGCGGCCATCGAAAAAGCCCGGTTCAGCCAGCCTTCCTGCCCGGTGTACCAGAATGTGGATGCCAGCCCGCAGGTAGACCCGGAAAGGATCAAGGCCAACCTGATCGCCCAGCTGACCGCTCCTGTACGCTGGACGCAAACGGTGAAAAATATGATTAACGACGGCGTTACCGAGTTCATCGAAGTTGGGGGCACCGGCAGCACGCTCCAGGGGCTGGTAAAAAAAGTGGACCGCAAGTTTCCGACCAGCGCCTTGTAAATTTCGCCATATTGAACTATATAGGGGAAGTAAAAGGTTGTTATACTGACGAATGCAGCAGGACGGGGATTCGGTATCAATATGTAAACATTCAGTTACCCAAAGCACACATAATGGTAAGACAAGAGGTTTCTATCGGGAAGGTATTGTTGGCGGAACCCTTTATGCTTGACCCCAACTTTAAGCGTTCGGCTGTCTTATTGTGCGAACACAGTGAGGATGGCAGCGTGGGCTTCATCATGAACAAGCCCCTGAAAATGCGCATCGATGAATTGATCGACGGATTCCCCGAATTTGACGCTGAAGTGTTCTTCGGCGGGCCGGTACAGACAGACACGATCCATTATGTCCACAACGTGGGAGGCCTGGTGGAGGACAGCGTTAAAGTCGCAGAGGGCGTGTTCTGGGGGGGGGATTTCGAAAAACTGAAGTTCCTGATCACTTCCAACCTGATCCTGCCGCATAATATCCGGTTTTTCGTTGGTTATTCCGGCTGGTCCGAAGGCCAGCTGAAGGAAGAAATGGGCTACGGATCCTGGGTTCTGGCAGACATGGACGCCAACTACCTGTTCAAATCGGAACCCCATAAACTGTGGACCCAGGTTATGTATAACAAAGGAGATGCCTATACGGTCATCGCTCAAATGCCGGATTCTTCTAATTGGAACTAGTGGGCCCGTCATTAACTGCCGAAAGCGCTGCCTCGCCTGCAAAGAACCCCTCAGCGGATCGCTCCGCTGAGGGGTTCTTCGTTTTGTTTTGATGACGTCTGTCGTATAATCAGGGATTGCCCTTTTCCATGGCTACCGGCGAATCGTCGATTTTCACGGGGCTGGCTTTTTCCAGCAAGGACAAGTACTGGTTGCGCAATTCGGTAAAGCGGGGCATATCCTCTTCCGGCAGGGGTTTCGCCGGGGGGAATTTCAGGTTGAGGTGGTTCACCTGCTTGCCGTTTTTCCAGAAGCGGAAGCAAACATGAGGGCCGGTAGCCAGTCCTGTGGAACCGACATAGCCGATCACCTGGCCTTGTTTGACATGAGCGCCGGGTTTGATGCCCTGCGCGAACTTTTGCATGTGCAAGTACTGTGTCTGGTAATCGCCGTCGTGCCGAATCTTGACAAAGTTTCCGTTTCCTTTAGTATAGGACGCTTTCAGGATGTATCCGTCTCCAACAGCGTAGATCGGCGTTCCGTAGGGGGCCGCATAATCGGTGCCGTAATGCGGCCTGACGCGCTTCAGGATCGGATGGAACCGGTTGAGGTTGTAGTAGGACGAGATGCGGGAGTATTTCACCGGCGACTTCAGGAAACCGCGCTTCATCGGGCGGCCTTCCAGGTCGTAATAGCCGTCGGTTTTGCCGTTGTCGTAGTAAATGGCGTGGTATTCGTTATTGCCGGTTTTGTAATAAGCGGCGTGGACCTGGCCGATGCCAACCGCTTCGCCTTCGATGAACTGCTGGTCGTAGACCAGCTTGAATTCGTCATTTTTCTGGAGGTGGTGGAAGTCGATAGACCACTGCAGGGCATCTTCCATTTTGGCAGCCAGGTCGTAGCTCAGGCCCTGGCCGACGATCGCGTTCCACAGGGACGTCTCCAGCGTGCCGGCGGCCGACCGTACTTCCGTGGTTACTTCGCGCTGGTGGCGGTCCACGGTATTGTCGCCCCTGAGTTCGAAGACAATATATTCGAAAACGTTGGGTTCGTAGATCAGGTATTCAGCCTGCTGGGTGCTGTCCTTAGTCAGGATCGTGTAGGGCTTGCCGACCCGCAGGTGCCTGACGTCAAATACGTCCGCTGAATTGGCGACGATCCGTTCGATCGAAGGATAATCAACCTGCTGGGCCAGCAGAATGTCGGCCAGGAACTGGCCGGGTTGTATGGCCCTGTCCAGTACCTGGAAGGTATCTATGGCAAAACCGTACTTGATGGTGGGTACGGTGACGGGGAAAGAACCCAGTTCGACGGGTTGTTCAGAAGCTACGATGGAGGCCTGGAGCCTGTCCTTGATATCTGCGCTGAAGTGGAAGAGCAACCCTCCGGCTAAAAGCGCTGACAAAGTTGAAATCCCGATCTTAAGTAATTTCTGTTTCTTTTGCAGAATTTGGGTAAACGAGTCTGGCAAATCCACTTTCTTTTGGTTTGGTTAAACAATCGCGTTACAAATGAGACAGATCAACCCTCCGGAGTGCTTATGCCTCCGCCCTGAAGTTGCTATAGTTTTTGGGTTGAAGTGTCGCGCGGGGACAGAGCTGGTTTGTCCTCGGCCCGGCCGGCAAAGAAGGGTGTCAGAAGGCTGCCGGGCGTTGGTCGGCTCTGGCCGCATTGGTGTGCATGGGATTGTCTTTCGTACGTTTCAGAATGTTGCCGTGTGTGCAAATATAGAATTGCATCGCAATTACACCTAATGAAATTTGTTAAAACTGCTGTTTTGATGCCTTTTTGTGGAAAACTTTTGGGTTTTCGGCTCAATTTTTTAGGGTTTTGTTGGCAAACTGGCGGTTTGATGTAAGAGCTGTCAACCGAAAAACCTGCCCGCCCCGGCCAGCTTTTTACATCCGGGCGGCGGGGCAGGCACGGCGTAAATAAGAACAACGCTAAAAACTGAAAAATCGCGGCCCGGGGCGTTCAGCCCGGTTGCCCGCCTAAATTAACCTGCCTCTCCGGCTGCCGCAAAGGAGAATGAGCCAGGATGCGAAATTGAGAAACAAGTGCCTGCGCAGGCTTTGTGAATGCCCTCGCCAACGGCGGACGGCGGACGGCGGACGGCGAACGGCCAACGGCGAACCACTTTTCACAATAATCCCCTACCTTTGCAGCCAAATGGAAAAACTGAGCCATGGCTGAACCAACCAAATACGGCCTGCGCGGCGTTTCCGCAACCAAGGCCGACGTGCACGCTGCGATAAAAATCCTGGACAAAGGGCTGTACCCCAACGCATTCTGCAAAATCCTGCCCGATGTGGCTGCCGGAGCCCCGGATTACTGCAACATCATGCACGCGGATACGGCGGGCACCAAGGGCAGCCTGGCCTACCTGTACTGGCGGGAAACCGGGGACCTGTCCGTCTGGGAGGGCATCGCCCAGGACGCTATCGTCATGAACCTGGACGATATGGCCTGCGTGGGCTGCACCGATAACATCCTGCTGTCTTCCACCATCGGGCGCAACAAAAACCTCATCCCCGGCGAAGTGATCAGCGCCATCATCAATTACGCCGCCCGCTTCGCCGAGGAGATGGCCCGGCACGGCGTCGGGATACACCTGGCAGGCGGCGAGACAGCCGACGTGGGCGACATCGTCCGGACCATCGACGTGGGCTACACCGCCTTCGCCCGCATGAAGCGCTCCGACCTGATCGTCAACGATATACAGGCAGGCGACGTGATCGTCGGCCTGGCTTCCTATGGGCAGGCCTCCTACGAAACCGCCTATAACGGCGGCATGGGCAGCAACGGCCTGACCTCGGCCCGGCACGACGTCTTCAGCCACATTTACGCTAAAAAATATCCGGAAAGCTACGACCCCGCCACGCCGGAGGAAGTAGTCTATCTAGGCCGCAAAAAACTGACGGACGAAATCGACATCGGCGGAGAAACCGTGACGGCCGGCAAACTCGTGCTCTCGCCCACCCGCACCTACCTGCCGGTGCTGAAACAGTTGCTGGCAGAGCTGAAAGGCGAAATCCACGGCCTGATCCACAATACGGGAGGCGGGCAAACCAAGGTGCTGCACTTCGTGGAAAACAAAACCATCATCAAGGACAACCTGCTCCCGCTGCCGCCTTTGTTCCAACTCATCCATGAAGAATCCGGCACCGATTGGAAAGAAATGTACCAGGTATTCAATATGGGCTGCCGCCTGGAGGTTTATCTTCCGGAAAAAAATGCGCAACGGGTGATCGACATTGCCAGGGGGTTCCATATCGACGCCCGGGTAGTGGGCAGGGTAGAGGAGGGGCAGGGTAAAAAGCTGCACCTGGAAAGCCCCTATGGCGCCTTTGAATATTGACCGGCCAATTATTGACAATGCATAGCTGTTAAAAAACTTGCCCCGCCCGGATATTATCCCTAACTTAACGCTCCTACACGTTCCAACCTGCCGTTGCCCGGCCTGATGCCAGGGCATGGCTCTCTCTGATTTATTCACCAAATCCCGGATACTATGCTAAATTTCATTTCAGGCAGGCTTGCGCAGTTATCCGCTGGCGCCTTGCAAAGGAGGACACACACACATTTACCCGCCGAAGCTTCAGCGAAGGCGGGCACATTTAACCGCCGGCCCGATGGCTATCGGGCCAGCAAAGGCAGGCGCGCTCTTGTTCTGAGCCTGGCCCTGTTTATGGTTTCCCTTATTTTGCCGAAAGCCCTCGATGGGCAATGCTTTTCTTTCGATTATTGTATGCTGGGATCAGGAGAGAGCGTTTCTCAGGGCGAGTTGACGTGCGGCATCGAATTGGGCCCTGGCGACCTTCTTGCCTGCCAGGAACTGGACGGTGCGGCGGAGTACAGCTGTGTATTGAGCCTGAAGGTGTACGTCAGGAACCTAAGAAGGACAAATGGCTCGGGCGGCTTCAGCTCAGAAGAGCTAAACGAATTGCTTAAAGCGATGTATGATGATTTTGCGGGGCATGGCATTTTCTTTGAAGCTGTCGAAGAGCCTATCGATGACGATGATACTTATGATAATGCAAATTTGCAGTATATTGATGAGTTGGATGAGGATTTTGGGCATGAAGACGGCATCGACCTCTTTTTGATCAAAAGAGGGGATCCCAGCGGGTCGGCAAACGGCATCCCGTCTTTATCCTTATTAGCCCAGGGAGTGAATTTAACCAGCTCAAAAGTGCTGTCACACGAAATGGGCCATTGCCTGGGCTTGCACCACACCTGGCGGGGTTCCCAGGAGTTGTGCCCACGCTACACCGACGAGTGCAACAATTTTGACCCAGAGAGTTGCCCGGACTCCGGAAGCTTCCCTTTAGCCTGCGGAGATTGCGTGGAAGATACCCCTCCCGACCCCTGGCAATGGATCGGGCAATCTGCCGGCGCATGTTCAGTATGGGACAATGACTGCTCTCAGTTCATTTTTTTCGACGAAAACTGCAACATCACTCAAAACAATACCATATTTCAAAACCTGCCGACAAAAAATATCATGTCTTATTACAGGAGCATTTTTGATGGCAATTACGTGGATTGCAGGAGCGAATTCACCCCGGGCCAGATGCAAAGGATCCGGAGGATGTTTTTATACAACGAACAAGCCAACCCGGGCAACCCCTCCAATGGCGCCCCCAATTACGCCGAAATACTGCAAAGCGCGCTCGCCGATAAGATAACGATACGCTCCGACACCGACTGGGACGAGCCCGTCGAAGTCTGTACCGACGTCTACGTCGAAGCGCCGAACACCCTCACGATCACCTCCACCGCCTCCATCCACCAGGGCTTGAAATTCGTGATAAAGCCCGGCGCCCAGTTGCGCCTGGAGGGCGGCGTGATGACGGACGCCGGCGGCGGCTACTGGAAAGGCATCGAGGTGTGGGGGGACGCCAACGCCACGCAAATCCCCAATACCGGCCAGGGCAAGCTGTACATCGGCGGCGGGGCAGTAATCGAACACGCTACCGAAGCCGTCGTTGCCTTCAACCCCAACCCGCCGGATGGCGACGTGGAGGCCACCGGCGGCGGGCTGGTGCTGGCCTTTGATTCTTACTTCCGCAACAACGCCCGCTCGGTGGAGTACCGCCGCTACGGAGGGCAAAACTACGGCCGCTTCGTCAACTGTGAATTTACCATCGACGGGGGCCACCACGGCCACCCCTTCCGGGAGCACGTGAAGCTGAACGGCGTGCGCGGCCTGCAGTTCATCGATTGTATGTTTTCCAACGACACCGGCACAGGCGACGTGTTCCTGGGCAAGGGCGCAGGCATCCACAGCCTGGACGCCAACTTCGCCGTCGGGGGCAGCGGCACGGTATTCCAGAAGCTGCGCTTTGGGGTGAAGGCGGGTTCCGCTAAGGGCGCGGAAGGCTTTATGATCAGGGGCGCCACGTTCCGGGAGCTGGAAAAGGGCGTGCTGGCCGAAGCGGCCAACCACTTCACCGTCACGCGCTGTACCCTGGATGTAGGCGGGCACGTGAGCAACCTGCCGCCCTTTTTGGTGTCGCAGGAAGGCGTACAAATCAACTACAGTGCCGGCTTTACCGTAATGGGCAACCGCCTGCGGGGCCTGGCCGCCAGCCAGGACGAGACGGTGGGGGTGAAAGTAATCGACACGGGAGCAGGCACGGACGCCAATACCATTTATGGCAATAATTTTGATATTCTTTATGTGGGTAATGCAGCGGTAGGTGATAATGTGGGAACCTCCCTGGGCGGTGGCATCGTGTATGAATGCAACTTCAACCTGGGCAGTAATGTGTTCGACTTCTGGGTGCAGGAAGGAGAGGGGATTACGGAGGATCAGCGAAGTGTGGAGGGTGAAGCGGCTGGAAATACTTTCTCTCAGAACGGCGACAACCCGGAGGGAGATTTTAACAACCAGGGTAGTTTTATCAATTATTTCTATTATGATGACGAGGGCGATCCCAATAATCCACCTGATGCTGGACAAGAGCCGCTGTTCTATACAGAAAGCACTATATTGAAATTGCCAGAGGACTTCAATAATTGCAGCAATGGCGAAACCGGTGGCGAAATTCCTGATGAAGAAATTAGCTTGGTAAAAAACCGCTTTTTCGATGCCAAAGCCGCATACCAGCTCTACAAAGCCGATTACGACGAATTAATTGACGACGGAGATACCCATGGCCTGCTGGCGGAAGTGAACCAAGCCGGGGCCAGTGAAGCCAATGGCCTGATTAACGATATGCTGGCCATTGCTCCCTACGTTTCCCAGCACGTACTCAAAGCAGTGGTGGACAAACCCGCCGTCTTTGACAATAGCCTGCAGGTAGAACTGCTGGAAGCCAACCCGGAGGCAGTGCGCAAGGCCGGCTTTTGGCTGTATCTGGAAGAAAATTCCAGCCTTGAAGAGGAGGAGCTGCTGCAAGTGCAGCAGGCCAGCCTGCTGAATACGGATAGAGATGCCAAGGAGGAGGATCTGTCCACCGCCTACGCCGATATGCACCGCTCCGCTGATTTGGTGCTGGCCCATTATCTGCTGGACAGTGTTGCTTACAACCAGGATAGTACTTTGCTGTGGCTGGGCTACAAAGGCAGCTTACATTCCCTTTACCTAAAAGCTGACATCCTGCTGCAAACCGGCCAGGGCGAAGCTGCTCAGAATACGTTATCCTCTATCCCCGAAGTTTTTTTGTTGACGGATAAGCAACGAGAGGAGTACGACAATAAACTAGCTTTATTTCAATTGCTATCCGGCCAGCCCGATATTTTTAAACTGGATAGCCTGGAAGTAACAGCATTGTCCGATATAGCCCAGTTGGAGGGCCTGGCTGCTCAACAGGCCCGAAACCTGCTGAACTATGCCTACGAAGGGGAGTGGGAGCCGGACCATAGCTTGCCAGAGCCTACTGAGGCGCGTTTAACAAACATCGCGCCTGAGAATAAGGAGCCCCCTGCCTTCATCCGTGCTTTTCCCAACCCTGCCAGGGAGGTTGTCACTTTCCATTACAACATACCCGAGGCAGTTGTTGCCACTGTGCGGCTGTTCAACCTGATGGGCCGGCCAGTAGCTGATATCTTCCTACAGCCACGTTCCGGGACAAAGGATTTTGACGTCAGCGCCCTGCCGGAAGGCATGTACGCTTATCAACTTTTACTTGGCGGCATGGTGAAAGCTGCCGGCAAGGTTGTCGTATTGCATTAATTCATTTTAGCTGCCAGGGAGGGAGGTGGGTTTCCGCTTTCCTGCCTGGCTTTTCTATTGTATAGTTATGAGGCTTTTCAGTTTCTTTTTTGCCTATTTTTTAGCGTTTCATTTGTTAATCGGCCAGAATACTTTTAGCTACCGGTTTGACTTTGGCTTTCCGGCAGTGGTTTTGACTAGCATAGTCGCCACCGACAGCTGTTTCTATTCAACGGGGATCATTGCCGATTCCATCCCCCCGTTTAATACCGGCAACATTTTTGTCAAATTTTCTCTGGACGGGCAGGTGTTGATTGCCAAAACCCTGAAAGATACCTTAAAAACGTATGAAACCTGGAGAGGCAACCTGGCTGTAGTTGGCCCGGACAGGCTGGCTGTTTCCGGAAATGCTAAAGATGGTATCCGGAAAGGCCTGCTCCTGGTTTTTAATACCCAGGGAGATACACTATTTTCCGCAGGGTATCCTCATCCTAATTATCCTGAGGTAACCGGGACTATAAATCGTGATTTTAAAAAAACCGAAGACGGCTTTGTGATCCTAAATTATATAAAAAACCCGGACGGCACCGGCGATACCGATATAGAGCTTTCAAAACTGGACACTGCCGGGCGTTTTGTATGGAGTCAAACTTTCGGAATCACTTCCAGAGACGATACGCCCCACAATGTCATTGTAGCCCCCGACGGCTACATCATTGCTGCCATTCGGGACAATACCAACATAGCCCGGCAAGATTACGAAGCTCGCAATCACCTTTTCAAAATCGACGAGCAGGGCGAAGTACTTTGGGAGTATTTCTCCCCGGTGGGCGAATTACGAGGTAAAGAAGGGCGGGCTATAGCTACGACTGACGGCGGCCTGTTAGTTTTCACCGGGCAAGGAGTAGAAGTGTATGTCAACCCCGTGACCGGGCAGCTACGCTGGCACAATTACGTTTTTAAGCTGGACTCCAACCGGCAGGAAGAATGGGGGGTGCTGGTCCGGGATTCTTTTCATGCTATATCTTATAACAACCAGCTTACGTCGGGCATAGAAATACAGGATGGCAGCGGTTACGCCGTTGCCGGCAATTTAATAGAAGGCACTCCTGAAGATGGGCTGTATTTCAATGGGGTATTGGCCAAAATATCGACGGAGGGCGTTTTACTTTGGAAGCGGTACTATCAACACATACCAAGCCAAAGGACCCGCCACTACATCAACGACTTAGCCCAGGCACCCGGCGGCGGCTTCATCATGGTTGGCGAAGTGCGCGACACCGTCAACGCCCCCCGCCAGCAGGGCTGGCTGCTGAAGGTGGATGAGTATGGCTGCCTGGTGCCGGGCTGTGAGTTGCTACAGTCAGCAGGAGACTCCAAGTCTCCTGCTGACTTGCCCAGGTTGCTGCTCTACCCCAACCCCGCAGCCGCAGCCCTGCAGGTGTATTGCTCCGCCCCCGCCGGCGGGGAGTACCATTTTCGCATTCTCGACACACAGGGGCGGGAGTGGCGGCGGTTTTCCACCCGCCTGCCGGAGGTAACGCTGCTGGTGGAGGTGGGAGATTTGCCAGGCGGGGTATATTATTTGCAGTGCTTGCGAGCGGGCAAGGTAGTGAAGGTGGAAGGTTTTATGAAGCGGTAGGTTCTCGGGCGCCAATTTTCTATTGGCGCGCGAGTTTTGACGAAGCATAAGCCGGAGCGCAATAGGCATGCCTGTTAGCGCGCGAGTTCTCTTCACATCCTGGCTGGGAAATGCCTGGCATTGAACAAATTTTGAACACTCCTCCAAACGGCACAATAACCCCATCTCATATCGAGTTAGTAAACCGGCACACTAACCCTGGATTCGCCTGACAATATATACTCTGCTGCAATAGGTTTTGTGCATTTGGGGTGGATTTCCCCTTCAGGGGATTGAGGGGCGGGGAAGGCAATGCACAAAACCTGTTGCCGTCAAGTATAGCTAAATAACAAAATAAACACATGACCCGCCAAGAAAAAGCAAACGCCATCGCCAAAATCCTGGACGAGCTGTACCCGGAAGTGCCCATCCCCCTGAACCACCAGAACCCCTACACGTTGCTCGTCGCCGTCCTGCTCTCCGCCCAATGTACCGACGAACGGGTCAACAAAGTTACGCCGCACCTTTTTGAGCTCGCCGACAACCCCCACGACATGTCCGAACAAAAAGTGGAGGACATCCAGGCCATCATCCGCCCCTGCGGCCTGGCCCCCCGCAAGTCGCAGGCCATTTACGACCTTTCCCATATCCTCATCGAAAAGCACGGCGGGCAGGTACCCCGGGACATGAAAGCCCTGGAAGCCCTGCCGGGCGTCGGGCACAAGACGGCCTCGGTGGTGATGTCGCAGGCTTTCGGGGAGCCGGCCTTCCCGGTCGACACCCATATCCACCGCCTGGCCTACCGCTGGACGCTCAGCACCGGAAAGAACGTAGAAAAAACAGAGGCCGACCTGAAAAAAGTTTTTCCCAGAGAAAAGTGGAATAAGCTGCACCTCCAGATCATCTATTTCGGGCGGGAGTACTGCCCGGCAAGGGGGCATGATCCGGATAAGTGCCCGATATGCAGCAAGTACGGAAGGAAGAGCTTGTTCGGGTAGTACATCGTACATAGCCCAGGGCTACCGCTGAATCCGTACATCGTACACAAATCAGAACGGATACCCAAACCCCAGGTTGAACGAAACGATATCCGTGAACTTCAGCCCGCTCCGGCCGCCGTCGTCCCGGAAATCCCGGAACCAGTAGTCCTGCCAGTTGCCGGTTCCGTTGCTGGAAGGCATAGGGGTGGCGTGCCGCAGCTTAACGGCCATATCCAGCCGCAGGATGAAGTAGGAGAAGTCCAGCCGCAGGCCGAAGCCTCCGCCTACGGCGATTTGCTTGTAGAACGGCTCATTGGTGAACACGGTATTCTCCCCCATATTGTCGGTGCAGCTGTACTGTCGGCTTCGGAGCAGGAATTGCGAGCCGCAGCGGGCCGTGTCCCGCCGGAAAGACCAGATGTTGCCGGCGTCAAGGAACAAGGCGCCGTTGACGACCCAGAAAATATTGAACCGGTATTCGAGGTTGGCCTCCAGGCGGATGTCGCCGGATTGGTAAAGGCGGGTGTTGAAGGTGCGGTCAAAGGACAGGGTATCCTCGAAAGCGCCGGGCCCGAGCCCGCGGGGTGCCCAGGCGCGGATGCTGTTGGGCCCGCCGGCGTAGAACTGTTTGACGTAGGGCACGTCGGTCGTATAACCGAACGGCCGGGCAACCCCGGCAGCCAGGCGCGCCGCCAGGGACCGTTTGGGAGAGTAGGACCAGTACTTGCGGAGGTCAACCTGAGTGCGCATATACTGGGAAAAATCGACCCGCACCCCCTCTCTGAAGCGCAACCGGAGGGTGTCCTGCACAAGAGAGAACGCGTTGAAAATGGCGTTTCCCGCCCATACCTCCGCGCCGGCCAGTTCCAGGTTGAAGCCCACATAATGGGAGTTGCCCCGCCGGTTGGGGCGGCCGTTGTGGACGAAGTTGAGGTCGCGGAACAGGAAGCTGGCGAAGAGCTGGTCCCCGAAGGAGCGGGCCAGGAAGGGGTTGAGGTCGAGGATGGAGTTGAACCGGGTGGTGGTGACCGGGCGCAGGTAATCCAGGCCGATGTGGTTGATCAGGAGGCGCTGGTTGCGCTTGCGTGGAAAGTCGAACCCGAAAGTGCCCGTAAACAGGTCGTACTGATAAAAGTCGAGGATGAGCAGGTAGTTGTAGCTGGCCGAAAGGCGGGTAGCGGCGTTTTCCTGCAGGGAATTGTAGAAATTGTCGTTGACGAACAGTTCCCGTTTTCCGATTTTCGGCCGGTTGAGCCGCCGCCAGATGCCCAGGTAATCGGTAAAGCGGGGAAGGTAGAGGTCGGCCTGGAGGCGCAGGTCGACCGTGTTCCAGAAGCGTTTTTCGGCAATGGCATTGGGCGCCGGGTTGAATTCCACCCCGGCGGAGATGTCGGTGATCAGCAGCTCGGCCCCCTTGAGCAGGTTGCGGTTGCGCAGGGACGGGCTGGCGGAAAGCCCGATGAGGTTGCCGGCGCCGGAGGCGTTGCGGCTGGCGTAATTGAGCTCGAAATCCAGGCCGAGCTCCATTTTTTTGTGCTGGGTAAGCTCTATGCGGATGTCGAGCCGGCTGCCGTCCTCCGGGTCCGGTTCCTGTTTGATGCGGACGAAGCGGAAGACGCCCAGGGCGGTAAGTTGCTGGGTGGTCAGGTCGAAGTCTCTCTGGCTGTAGAGTTCGCCCTGCCTGATATACAGGTTTTCGAGGATAGTCTCCGGTTTTATCCGAAAGTTTGGGCGGGGAGCAAGGAACCGCATGTCCCGGATCGTGGAATCGTAGAGTATGGTATCCTCCTGCCCCGGAAAATAATCCATATAGATGGTGATATCGTCGATGGTGTATGCCTGGTGGGTGCTGTCGTCAACCGGCGGCAGCACTTCCAGGAACAGCCTCCCTTTTTTGCCGCCCACGGTCGTGTCTGCTTCCAGGGGTGCCACGTAATTGGCATAAAAATTGGCATAGCCGTTGTTTCGCAAATGCCGGACGATCCGGTCTCGTTCCCGGTCGTATAATTTCCCGTCGATACCGGCGCCGGGGCGGAGCAGGGTGCGCCCGGAGATTTCCTGCAGTTCGCGGTTGATCAGGCTGTCTTTGCTGTAAAACAGGGCAGTGTCGATGGTGAATTGCTGCTTCGGGTCGGCGTAATAGGTGATGTAGATTTTTTTCCGGCGCACATCGGGCACGGAAAACACATCGGCGTTGAAGAATCCTTTGTACTGGAGTAAGAATTTCATGGATTCCTCCGTAGCTTTGGTCAGTTGGGGGTCGTAGATCGCAGGCGGCTCCGCGATGACCCGCTGCTGCCAGCGGTCGAACTTGGTGGTGTCTTCCGGGTCCTGGGTAGCAAAATAGAACCACTCTCTGGGGATGAAAAAAAACTTGCCGTTTTCCTTTTGCTTGTAAAGGGCGGACAGCTCGTACTTCAGCTCCCTTTTCCGGTTGATATTGCCTTTGCTTTCCAGCTTGATGCTGTTACCTTTGAGCAAATACTGGTCTCCTGGAATGTAACTGGAGGTATTACAGGCGGATAGCATCGTTGCTGTAAGAGTAAATCCTAAAATGTATTTTGCAAATTGCTTCACCGACATGGCAATATCAATTCCTGATGATGCTTTCGAAAAACAACGTGAAATTCATCAAATCCCTGCGTTTGAAAAAGTTTAGGCAAAAGTATAATAATTTCATCGTCGAAGGGGATAAAATGGTCCGGGAGTTGTTGGAGCAGCGGCCGGGGCAGGCCGTCGCCATTTACGCCCTGGAAGGCTGGCTGTCCGGAGTGGAGGAGGCCCGGGCCGTCCCCCCGGAAAAGCGGTTCTGCGTCTCTCCTGCCGAACTGAAGAAAATTTCTAACCTCAGCACGCCCAATCAGGTAGTGGCGGTGGCGGTGATCCCGGAGGTAAAAATGGAGGATGTGCAGCCGGCAGGTGCGCTGTCCCTTTACCTCGACGGCATTCAGGATCCCGGCAACTTCGGCACCATCCTGCGCATTGCCGATTGGTTCGGCATTTCCTGTGTCTTCTCTTCTCCCGATTGCGTGGACGCCTGCCATCCCAAAGTCATCCAGGCGACGATGGGCGCTTTCCTGCGGGTATCCTGTATCGAGATGGATATAACCAGCATTTTGAAGCTATATCCCGGTTTGCCGGTTTACGGCGCCGTCATGGATGGAGAGGATGTGTTCCGCGCCGGCCTCGACGGGGCCAGAGGGTTGCTCGTGATCGGAAACGAAGGGCGGGGGATAACGCCGGAAGCAGAGCGCCTGTTGTCGCATCGCATCTCCATCCCGGCAGCTGCCCACAGCCGGGCGGAGTCCCTGAATGCAGCCGTGGCAGCGGGGATTTTGTGCGCGGTGTTTCGGGACAGGCAGGGTAAGGTGCAGATTGATTAGAATAGGCTTGCTTTTCATTTAAGGCTGGCCTCACGGGCGTACACCTCTCGTATCTGCGCGACTATCCCTGATGCCCCGCCCCCTGCGCCTACAACAACTTCTTCAGCTCCCGCTCAATCTGCTCCGCCCCCCGGAGGTTCACCGCAGCGATGTTGCCCTCCCGGTCGATCAGGAACGTCCGGGGAATGCTCCGCACGCCGTACGTGGCAGCCGGGGCCGACTCCCACTTCTGCAGGTCGCTGACGTGGTATTCCCACTTCAGGTTATCCTGTTTGATGGCTTCCACCCAGCGCTGCTTCTGGTTTTCCAGATATTGGCTGGCCGCTTCTTCGTTGCCGAAGCGGGTGCGGGTGCGCGAATCGATGCCATCCAGAGAAACGCTGAACACCGTAAAGCCCTGGGCTTTGTATTTGTCATAAACCTTGACCACGTTCGGGTTTTCCCGGCGGCACGGGCCGCACCAGCTGGCCCAGAAGTCGAGCAGCACGATCTTGCCTTTGAGGTCGGACAGAGCATATTCCTTGCCGTTGGGGTTGGGCAGGGAGATGTCGGGGGCTGGCTGCCCGACCTGGATCAGCTGGTCGGCCATCTGAGCCTGATACTGGCGCTCCACCGCCGAGATAAATTTGGCGTATTCCTGGCTGGCCTCCGAGGCGGGGTCCAGTTTCTCCAGCGCTTTTTTCTGGGTGTCGAGAAACTGCCCGGAAGCGCCCAGGGAACGGTAAGCTACAAAGGCGCCCAGATCGGGGTTGGAAACCGTATCGACAAAAGCGTCGATATCGCTGGCATTGAACTGCCGGTTGAACAAGCCTTTCATGATCCGGGCCAGCACCTGGCTGTCCTCCGAACCGGTAACTGAAAATTCGTAATTCTGGATCGTTGCCAGGTCTCCGGCGATCACGACCTTTTTTTCGGAGCCGTCCATAGCGAGGTTGACCCGCTTGGCGCCCAGGCGCAGCTGATAGATACCGGCGGGAATGCCTTCCGGAAACGCAAACTCGAAGTTTCCGTTGGCGTCGGCATCCGCTTTGGCCAGTACGTTGCTGGCTTTCCCGATCATCACCTGGTCCAGGAAAACCTGGATGTTCTGAGCATTCTTGATCTCTCCTGTTATCACAGTTCCTTTCACAGGGGTTTCGCAATGCCAGGCGGTAAGAGCTATAACCCCAGCGATAAGAAGTAATGCGGTCTTTCTCATGTCCAGCAGGATTTTTATGTTGTTTAACGGAATGTATACCGGCACGAGAAGTGTTTTGTCCCGACAAAACCGTCCGGGCCAGTATAGTAAATGAAACGTCATTGAAATTTATATGGTTTACCAGCTTGCTCTTGTCGTCCGGAGCAAGCTGCTATGACCCGCAAAGATAAATAAGTATCAGGATATTTCAACCGGCATTCGTCCCGGATTCCAGGTTGCCGGGCAAGCTTGCGGCAGGGTGCGTCGCAGGGCGGGCGTTAACGGACAAGGTAGTTGATGTAGAAGAAGACGACCAGGTAGATCCACAGGGCGTCCAGGAAGTGCCAGTAGACGGTCAGCAGGCGCAGTTTGAGGCGTTTTTCCGGGTCGGAGAAATAGACCAGCACGCTCACGGGTTCCTTCATGCGCTTGCGGGCCGTCCACAGGAATACGGCGAGGAAAGGCAGCCCGGCGATGACGTGGGCGAAATGCAGGCCGGAGATGACATAGAGGTAGCCCGCCGAGTTGTCGGTATGGATGTAGACCTGGTTGGCAAACAGTTGTCCCCAGCCGATCAACTGCAGCCCCATAAACAAAAGGGACAGCAGGATGGTGGCGGCCAGGGCAAGCTGATAGTCCCGGGTCTTGTCGGCCTTGTAAGACCGCCGGGCCCATACCATGGTGGCGCTGCTGGCGAGGAGGACAATCGTGTTGAAGATAAAAATGTCGGGAAGCCGTATGGGAGGCAGCTGGTTCTGAACCCTGGTGTAGATGAAGGCGATGGTGAAGGCCAGAAAGAGTGCCGTTATGCCGAAGAGCACCAGCGTCAGCAATACGTTGTAGGGGTGAAAGGCGAACGAATCGTATTCACTGTTGAAGTCCTTCTTATTGTCCCTGTCGGGAGGTGTCTGGCTCATAAGTTCTGGTCTGGCCGGCTTCGCGCCGGCAACGTTTGCTACAGTATTTGACCTCTTCCCAGCAGCGCGCCCACTTTTTGCGCCAGGTGAAGGGGCGGCCGCAGTGCTGGCAGTCCTTCTGCGGCAGATTTTCCTTTTTTATATGCCTGGGCACGAATTTTTCCAGGCTAAACAGTTTAAGCCCTTAAAGGTTTTAACCATTTTTCTTTAATTTTCGGGCCGATGAAATGCCACAGATGCCAGACCAGCCTGCCACCCGGCGCCCGTTTTTGCTTTAATTGCGGCGCCCCGCAGCCGGAAGCGCCCAAACGGGAAGCCAAGCCGCCGCCCAAACCTATGGTCGACCTGGACGGCGACATAGAAAAACAACTGATAGAGCTTTTCTTTCAGGCATTGCGGCTGCGGGTGGAAGAAGAACACCGGGAGGAACAGTTTCAGGCTTATTCCGAACGCCTCTATGAATCGGGCTTTCGGGATACGGTTTACCGGAAAGCCTCCCATCTGGCGGAGGAACTGCGCGCTTTGCAAAAAAAAAGCGCCGCCACCCCCCGGGAGGCCAACCGCCGCATCGTGGAGTCCTTTGAAGAACAGCTCGATTACTTCATCATCCACCACTGCCAGGACATCAACGACACCCCTTTGCCCGAAGCTATCCTGCGCTGGCAGGGCATGGGCCGGGAAGATGCCGACCTGTTTCAACTGTCCCTCGACTACCTCGACTTCGCCGGCGAGCCCGATGAAGCCGTATATACCGATTTTCTGAAAATGCCGGTGGATAAGCTGAAAAACGCCGGCAGGTTTTTCCTCTTCCCCGAAAAAGAAGAACGCATCTTTTTCATCTGCGACCAGAGCCTGCTCGGCTCCTGCCGGGAGGGCTTTGCGCTGACCAGCCGGGCGCTGTACTGGAAGGCCCAGTTGCAAACGGCCCGGAAAGCGCCCTATGCAACCCTGGAGAGCGTACGCCGGGAAAGAGACTGGCTGCTGGTGAACAGCCACTTTTTCAACGCCAACCCTTCCCTCAACCTCAAAATGATGAAGCTGCTGAAAAAGCTGAACCGGCTGTTCCGGTGATTGGCCCGGGAGATGGTGTTGCGGTGTTATGGTGTTGCGGGGTTATGGTGTTGCGGCCGCAACACCGTAAAACCTTACCCCAGGTTCGATACGCAGGCCCCAACTTTCGTTGGCTCAATTTTCGCAGCCAGCCGTCGGCCGTCAACCGTCTGCCGGGATTGGGGCCTACATATCGAACACCGGTCAGGACAACGTTATCCTCACCTTCCGGGTGGCGGGGTACCCCACGCAGGTCTGGATCACGCCCTGGGTGGACTGGCTGCTGACCGGCCCTTCCGGCAGGTACATGACCACTTCCCCTTCCAGGCAGCGGGCGGTACAGGTGGTGCAAATGCCGCTGCGGCAACTGTAAGGCAGGTCGAGGCCCGCCTCTTCTGCCGCTTCCAGGACCGATTGGCCGGCCCTTACCGGAAAAGAGGACTCGCTGCCGTTGACGGCCAATACCGCTTTCCCGGCCGGAAAATGCGCGGCGGGAGGGCGAAAGGGAGGCGTGACGGTAAATACTTCCTTGTGGATCCTGCTTTCCGGATGCCCCAGGAAACGAAGGGCATTTTCGGATTTCAGCATCAGCCCCGGCGGGCCGCAGAGGTAGAAGTCGACGGCGGAGGCATCGGCCGGCAGGTTTTTTTGAAGGAGTTCTTCCAGAAGCGCGTTGCCCAGGCGCCCGGAAACAACCTGAGCCCGGCTGGCTTCCGCAATAGCTGATAAATCACCCCCGGGGTTGCTGAGCAGCAGTACGGCCCGGAACCGCTCCGGGTAGAGGTGAAGCCAGTGGCTTAGTTCCTCCCGGAAAATAAGGGTCTTCTCATCCCGGTTGGCGTAAACCAGAACGGCCTGAAACCGGGGCGTGCAGGCCAGCGCGTATTTGATAATGGAAAAAACGGGAGTGATGCCGCTCCCCCCGGCCACCATAAACAAATAATGGGGGTGGTTCTGAGGAACCGGAAGGACGAACTGGCCGGCGGGAGGCAAGGCTGTGATCTCATCTCCCGGACGGGCATTTTCCACCAGATAGGATGACGCCTGCCCGTTGGGCTTGCGCTTGACGGTAATGGTAGGGTAGGGATCCACCCCGGGGCTGGAAGACAGGGAATAAGACCGCCGGATTTCCCTGCCCTGGAATTGCAGCAGCAAGGTCAGGAACTGGCCCGGCTTGTAGGAGAAATAATTGTCCGTAGGCTGAAGCACCAGGCTGGCAACATCCGGGGCTTCCATCCGCTTTTCGAGTATTTTGAGGCGTATCCTGTTTCTCATGTATGCGGTAAAGGTATTTCTGGCTTGGCAATAAAGACAAAATATACTTTCTTTACGGTTTATTTGGAATTAAGTTCGCTTTGCAAACAAGGCAAATTTTCACATGTTCTAAAAACAATGACGGCAGTTTTTGCCTTCTCTTTTGTGTGCTGCCGTTATTTGCACTATATTTAAGGACACACCCAATTGCGTTAACCGGCGGGCGCCCAGCCCCGCAAATGCCAAAAACAGAACCACTTTATGGATACAGCAACAGGTAAAAAGAAAAAAACAGACAACAAAAAAACATCGAAGCCGGCAAAATCCAGTTACAGCAAGGAAATGTACCTCGGCTGGTACGAACTCATGCTCCGGATACGCAAGTTTGAAGAACGGGCGCTGATGATGTACGGCCAGCAAAAAATCCGCGGCTTCTGCCATGTATATATCGGCCAGGAGGCCATCGCCGCCGGAATGGAATCCGCCATCCGCCGGGAGGACGCCATCGTGACGGCCTACCGCCAGCACGGCATCGCCCTGGGCAGGGGCTGTTCCACCGACGCATGTATGGCCGAGCTGTTCGGAAAGAAAACCGGCATCGTTAAAGGCAAGGGCGGCTCCATGCACTTCTTCTCTGCCGAACACCGGTACTTCGGCGGCAACGGGATCGTCGGCGCCCAGATTCCCATCGGCACGGGCATCGCCTTCGCTGAAAAGTATAAAGGGACAGATAACCTCTGCGTCACCATGTTCGGAGATGGCGCTGCCCGCCAGGGAGCCCTCTACGAATCTTTCAATATGGCGATGAGCTGGAAGCTCCCCGTCCTCTACGTCGTGGAAAACAACGGTTATGCTATGGGCACCAGCGTCAAGCGGACCAGCAACGTCACGGAACTGTACAAGCTGGGGCAGTCCTTCGACATGCCCGGCGAGCCTGTAGACGGCATGGACCCGGCGGCAGTCCACGAGGCGGTTTCCAAAGCGGCAGAACACATCCGCGCCGGCAACGGGCCCTTCCTGCTGGAAATGCGCACCTATCGCTACAAAGGGCACTCCGTATCCGACCCCGCCAAATACCGCACCAAGGAGGAAGTCCAGGAATACAAAGACCGCGACCCCATCAAAATGATCGAGGAAGCTACTTTGAAAGAATCGGTAGCCACCGAAGAAGACATCAAGGCGATCCAGGACAAGATCAAGCAGGAGATCGCCGACGCCGTGAAGTTCGCTGAAGAGTCGGACTTCCCGGACCCCTCGGCATTGTGGGAAGACAACTACGTCCAGGAGGATTATCCTTTCATCATGGACTGAGAACTTTAATATAACATCCGGAAGCGAACGGCGACAGGGTTCTCAATCCCTGCCGCCGTTTTTTTATGGTAAAAAACCCCTGGATAGAAAACTTTATTTATTTTTGCGTGGCTTTTTCAAACCGGACTGAAAATTGACAACTAAAATGGCAAGAAGAAAAAGAAATCAGAAGAAAGCGGATGAGACCTTAGTGGATATTGTTGAGGTAAGGGACAGTGCCCAGAGTTTTGTCGATGAGAACCAGCGCCTGATCTTCGGCGCCCTGGTCGCCCTGGTGCTTGTCGTCGGCGGCGTTTTTGCCTACAACAACTTTTATAAGAAGCCCCGCCAGGCGGAAGCTGCCGAACAGATATCCAAAGCCCAGGAGCAGTTCGAAAGGGATTCCTTTGCCCTGGCGCTGACCAACCCGGGCGTGGGTTACATGGGCTTCCTCGATATCATTGAAAATTACGGAGGCACCGCCGCCGGCAACTCCGCCAAATATTACGCCGGCATCTCTTACCTCAACCTCGGCAAGTTCGAGGCCGCAGTCGATTACCTGAAGGATTTCAGCGCAGAAGGCGCGATCACCCCGATCATGAAGAACGGCGCCCTGGGCGACGCCTACTCCGAGCTGAATGATTTCGACAACGCCATGAAATACTACAAAAAAGCAGTCAACGAAACCGAAAACGACTTCCTGACGCCCTATTACCTCAAAAAAGTGGGCCTGCTGCACGAACGCAACGGCAACTTTGCCGAAGCTCAGAAAGCCTACCAGGAAATACTGGACAAATACCCGGATTCCGCAGTGGGCAGGGATATTGAAAAGTATATTACCCGCGTCGCAGCCAAGGGTTAAGCACGGTAAGGGGCACAGTTAGTCTCCAGGCAGTGCTGCCGGAAGTAAATAACGGTCCAGTTATTGGTTATTAGCCACAAACCCAACATCATGGCCAGTGCACTGAAAAACCTTTCCGATTACGACGAGAGCAACATTCCTTCTGCCGAAGGCCTTTCCTTTGGAATTGTCGTCTCGGAGTGGAATGCCAAAGTCACCCATGCGCTCTATGAAGGTTGCTACGATACGCTCATCCGCCACGGCGCAAAGGAGGAAAACGTCCACCTCCTGCAGGTCCCCGGTTCCTTTGAACTGACCGTCGGCGCCAAGATGCTGGCAGACGAACACAAGGTAGATGCAGTAATCTGCCTGGGATGCGTGATTAAGGGAGAGACGAAACATAACGAATATATCAACCAGGCTGTGGCAACTGGCCTGACCAGCCTGAGCATGTTCTACAGCCGCCCCTTCGTGTTCGGCGTACTGACGCCCGATACCGAAGAGCAGGCGCTGGACCGGGCCGGCGGGAAACACGGCAACAAGGGCGTAGAAGCTGCCGTGACGGCCATCCGCATGGCAAGCCTGAAAAAAACCATGAAGGGGGGGAAGCCGAGGATTGGGTTTTAGGTATTTTATCGAATCCTAAGGAGTAAGGAAATGGTCATGATGATTGGGGTTAAATGGTTTCTCCGTCCAATGGACTGAAAAATGGATTGGTTTGGTTTAAAGAACGATCCTCCCTCTTGCCACGCCTAAAACGCGCAGGGGGCTATTCGGATACGGATTACAGGAAAAAAGTTGCCGGAAGTAACGGAATCGTTGGTTGTCCGCCATCCTTCCGGGTTGAGGTGCGTACCGGCGTCCATCCAGCTCTCAAATCCGCGGTTCGGGATTTGCCCGAAGCCGTTGCTGCTGGCCATAGCAAAAAGCAAAATGGCCAGCATGACATCCTGCAAAGCGATTCTTTAAACGGAGGAAAAAAAGGGCCTCAATGATCGTTGTCATTGACTAATTGTTAAGTTCCTGCTCAATTTTGATAAAAATCAGAAGCTGTGTTGCTGATAAAGTTAGCTTGGAAAAATGTTTGGCGGAATAAGCACCGGTCGCTGATTACAATGTCCTCTGTCTTTTGTGCAGTTGTTTTAGCTATTGTCACAACAAGCCTTCAGGATGGCGTTTTTGACAACCTGGTCAAAAATGTGGTCAGTTTTCACTCCGGTTACCTCCAAATCCACAAGAATGGCTATTGGGAAGAACAGACACTGGATAACGGCATGATCTTTTCCAGGGCCTTTGAAGATACTGTTTTACGGCAGGAAGGCGTCCGGTGCCTGGCCCCGAGGTTAGAATCTTTTGCGCTGGCTGCTTCAGAAGAGGTGACTAAGGGGTGCATGGTATCTGGAATTGTGCCTGAACTGGAAGATGGGGTCACGAAGCTGAAAGAAAAGCTCGTTGCCGGCGCTTACCTCACCGGCGAGGACCAGGCTTTGTTGGCCGCAGAAGGATTGGCCGAACAACTTTCGCTTGGGGTCAATGACACCATGATCCTCATTGGCCAGGGGTACCACGGTGCGATGGCCGCCGGGAAATATCCCATAAAGGGGATCGTGAAATTCGGGTCGCCGGAACTCAATGACCAGGTGGTTTTCCTGCCGTTGGCATCTTGCCAGGAATTCTTCGGCGCTGATGGGGTAATAACTACTTACGTTCTCTCCGTTTCCAGCCCGGCAAAACTGCAGGCGATTGCCGAACAGCTCAAAGCCGGCATTAGCGATCATTATGAGGTAATGACGTGGGAAGAGATCGCTCCGGAAATTGCCCAGCATATCCAGACCGACAAGGGGAGCATGTACATTATCATCGGTGTCCTTTACCTGTTGATCTTCTTTGGCATCTTTGGCACCCAGTTAATGATGATGGTGGAAAGGAGACATGAAATGGGCATGCTGATCGCTATTGGCATGGCTAAAACCAAGCTGATAGGTGCTGTGGTCATTGAATCGGTCATGACGGTGCTGGTGGGATGTATAGCAGGTGTAGCGGTGAGCATACCGCTGGTGTTTTACCTGAACCGGCACCCCCTCCGGTTTAGCGGAGAGACGGCAAGCGCCTATGAACAGTTTGGGTTCGAAGCGATTTTTCCGACCTCCACCGAGGCGGTCCATTTCTGGTCGCAGGGGCTAGTCGTCCTGATCATTGGCCTGGCTCTGGCGCTGTACCCGGTTATCAGTATCCTACGGCTGGACCTGGCCAGAGCACTCGGCCGGCGGTAAGGGATAGGCAGCAGCCCTTCTTCGATTAAAAAAGCAAGTGTAATGATACCGGTAATGGCATGGCGGAATATCTGGCGTAATAAAGTGCGTAGTATCATTATTATTGGGTCTGTTGCCCTGGGGGTTCTGGCCGGATTATTTATTCTTGCCTTATATAAGGGCATGATGCAGGCCCGCATCCGGACCATGATCCACAACGAGGTTTCCCATATACAGGTCCACCATCCGGACTTTAAAAAGGATTACAAAGCAGCCTACACGATAACGGATGCCCGGCAACTAATTGCCGAATTACAACAAATGGAGGAAGTGGCCGGCCTTAGCCCGCGGCTGATTACCCGGGGCATGCTGGCCACAGCCACCAGCAGTTCGGGCATAGAGGTACGGGGGATAGTGCCGGAAGAAGAAAACCGCGTTTCCCGGTTGGGAGAGAGATTAGTCGAAGGGCAATATTTCCCCGGTAACCGGAAGAACGAATTGCTCGTCGGCAAAAAACTGGCGGATAAAAAAGGCTTGAAGTTGAACAACAAGGTGATCCTGACCTTTTCAGACAAGGATAACTTCATCACTTCCGGCGCCTTTAGGATCACCGGTATTTTTCAATCCACCAATACAGCCCTGGATGAGCGCATCGTTTATATCCGGCAAGCAGACCTGGCCGAATTACTGAATACAAGCCAGGACATTCATGAGTTGGCCATCGTCCTGAAAGAAGATGTCTTTCTGGATCCGGTATACGGCCGGTTAAAAACAGCTTACCCTCTTTTGCTGATCGAGGACTGGAAGGAAATAGCGCCCGAGACGGAATTGCTTGTCACCGTAGCCGATCAAACCAGTTTTATCATCATCATCATCATTATGCTTACCCTGGCTTTTGGCATCATCAATACCATGCTCATGGCCATTCTGGAACGCATCAAGGAAATCGGGATGATGATCGCCCTCGGGATGAGCAAAATACGGTTGTTCTTGCTGGTGCTTCTGGAAACGGCCTTGTTAACGGTCATCGGCAGCCCGGTTGGGATAGGCCTGGCGTGGGCAGCCATCAATTATCTTTCCAGGGACGGGATCGATATTAGCGCCTTCTCAGGGGCTACGATGGCAGATTATGGTTTTGAGAAAGTAATTTTCCCGGCTTTCCCAATTGAACAACTGGGGAAAATAGTACTCATCGTAGCGGCTACGGCCGTTCTGGCTTCGGTCATTCCGGCTTTCCGGGCACTCCGGATGAACACCGCAGATGCACTAAGGCAGTAGAGCCTGGTGCGGTGTCAATAGTTTTATGTCATGTTAGGCCTGTAGCAGACTGGAGGAATATCAAAAAATAAAAAGCAGAGATGAGAGCTGTAATTGATGTCCACAATATTAGCAAGGTATACAATCCGGATACGATCCCGGTGTATGCGGTCAATAACGTTCACCTGCATTTCAACCGGGGAGAGTTTACTGCTATTGTAGGCCCCTCCGGATCAGGAAAAACTACACTCCTCAATCTTATTGGCGGGCTGGACCGTTCCGATTCCGGGATAATCGTTATCAACGATGTGGATATTACCAAACTTTCGCCTGGTAAACTGATCAACTTTCGCCTCAACAACATTGGTTTCGTTTTCCAGGCCTTCAACCTCATTCCGGTCCTGACTGCCCGGGAAAATGTAGAATTCGTCATGCAATTACAGGGAGTCCCAAGAGCAGAAAGAAAAGCCAGAGTAAACCAGTTGTTTGCCAGCATCGGGCTGGAAGACAAGATAGGCAACCGGCCCGCTCAGCTGTCCGGCGGGCAGCAGCAACGCGTAGCAGTGGCCCGGGCTCTGGCCTCCAAACCACAATTCGTCCTGGCGGATGAGCCCACCGCCAACCTGGATACTAAGTCGGCTTCCAACCTCCTGGATATCATGGCCCAGTTAAACCAGGAAGAAAATATGACTTTCATCTTTTCTACCCACGACCAACGAGTGATCGAACGGGCAAGAAGAGTTATTACCCTTGTCGACGGACAGATTGCATCAGATACTGCCGAAGTGTCAACCGTTCATGAGGGTCAAACCTTTGCGCCTCCGCGTGAGGAAAAAATGCCACGGACTATTGCTTGAGAAAGGACACCGGAAATTGTCATCCATTTTATATCTTCAATGTCCTGCAGGTCTCCTACACCCGCGCCATCCGCTGCAGCAGCAAATGGTCAGCCAGCACCAAAGCAGCCATTGCCTCCACGATGGGCACCGCCCGGGGCACCACGCAGGGATCATGCCTTCCTTTTCCTTCCACGATTACGGCTTCGCCGGCCTCATTGACGGAATCCTGGGCAGGAACGATGGTGGCCACCGGCTTGAAGGCGGCCCGCAAGTAGATGTCCATCCCGTTGGAGATGCCGCCCTGTATGCCGCCGGAGTAGTTGGTGTCCGTGCGGATCGCGCCTTCGTCGTTGTAAAAGCGGTCGTTGTGTTCGGAGCCGCGCATTTTCACCCCTTCGAAGCCGGAGCCATATTCGAAGCCTTTGCAGGCGTTGATGCTCAGCATGGCCTTGCCCAGGTCGGCATGCAGCTTGTCGAAGGCCGGGGCACCCAGGCCGGGGGGGCAGCCGGCGATGACGCAGCTGACCACGCCGCCGATGGTGTCGCCGGCTTTGCGGACTTCCCGGATCAGGGCTTCCATCTTTTCGGCCATCCCGGGGTCCGGGCAACGGACGGGGTTGGATTCCACGAGGCTGAGGTCTAATTCCTGATAGTTTTTTTCCAGCGCCAGGCTTCCTACCTGGCTTACAAAGGCGTGGATGTTTATGCCGCTTTGCCGCAGAAGCAGTTTTGCGACCGCCCCCGCCGCCACCCGGGCGGCGGTTTCCCGGGCGGAAGAGCGCCCGCCGCCCCGGTAATCCCGGATGCCGTATTTGGCCTGGTAGGTGAAATCGGCGTGGGAGGGGCGAAACTTGTCGGCGATGTGGCCGTAGTCCCGCGAGCGGGCGTCGGCATTGAAGATCACCATGGCGATGGGCGTGCCGGTGGCCTTGCCTTCAAAAACGCCGGAGAGGATTTCCGCCTGGTCTTCCTCCTTGCGCTGAGTGACGATGCTGGACTGCCCCGGCCGGCGGCGGCGCAACTCCGCCTGAATGAAACTTTCATCAACCGGCAGCCCGGCGGGGCAGCCGTCCAGGATAAGGCCGATCGCCCGGCCGTGGGATTCTCCGAAAGTGGTGACTTTGAATGCTTGTCCGAAGGTGTTGCCTGCCACGGTATTTTTATTTTGAAACTTGTCCGGTTTTGCCGCCGGGGACTCTTCGCAAACCTGACAAGCTGATTCGGTAGGCCGCAAAGTTAACAAGTCGCGGGGAACTCTCAGGGGCTATTCTTGTTTTCTAAAAGCACAACCTGGCAGGCGAAAGGATGTTTTCTGAAATTCGAGGCTTTTTTACTGCCGAATCCCTTATCTTCGCGCTGCTGAAAAAATGGCAAACAGATGCAACTGTTACCCCGAGATTTGTACGAAAAGCTGGAGTTTGACAAGGTACTGGAACTGCTGGAAAAAGAATGCCTGGGCGAGCTGGGCGTCGAAACAGTGAAAGGCCTCCGGCCGGCGGATGACATCAGCCTGATCGAGCGCAGCCTGAACGAGGCCCGGGAGTTCCGGCTCTCCATGGATGAAAATGACCACTTCCCGATCTTTTCCTATTCCGTTGTTTCTGAAGAACTGCGCATGCTGGAGGTGGAAGGCTACGTCCTGCCCGAAGAAGGGCTGCGTAACATCCGGAACGTCCTGGTTTTTACCCACCGCATTTTCCGCTTCTTCAAGGGCGCGCGCCGGGAAACCTATCCGGCGCTCTACGAGAACATTCGGGAGCTGTCCTTCGATAAAACGCTGATCGAAGCCATCGAGAAGGTGGTCGATGAAGATGGAAACATCCGCCCCGATGCTTCTCCCGAACTCCTTAGGATCCGCCGGCAAATCCAGGCCCGGCAAAAAGAACTGGAACGGCAGTTCCGCATCATCATCAACGAATACCGCAACAAGGGCTGGCTGTCGGACAATATCGAAAGCTTCCGGAACGGGCGGCGGGTGCTGAGCGTCCCGTCCGAACACAAACGCAAAATCCGCGGCATCATCCACGATGAATCCACCACCGGCAAAACGGCCTTCATCGAACCGGAAGCCATCATCGAGATCAACAACGACATCTTCGACCTGGAAACGGAAGAGCGCCGGGAAATCTACCGCATCCTGCGCGAGCTGAGCGCCGAGCTGCGCCCATACGTCCCGCAAATCCGCATCTACCAGGACGTCCTGGGCCACTTCGATTTCGTGCAGGCCAAAGCCCGGCTCGCCCAGCAGATGCAAGCCGTGCAACCCAAGCTCTTCGACAAGCCGCATTTCGGCATCCAGCAGGGCAGGCACCCCCTGTTGTACCTCAAGAACAAAAGGCTGGACAAAAAGACCGTGCCTTTCGACTTCCAGCTCCTGGGCAACAACCGCATCCTGATGCTGAGCGGGCCCAACGCCGGGGGCAAATCCATCACCCTGAAATCCGTGGGCCTGATGCAGCTCATGTTGCAGTCCGGCCTGCTCGTGCCCATGGACGAAGGCTCGGAAATGGGCGTCTTCCACAAAATGTTCGCCGATATCGGAGACCAGCAATCCATCGAGGACGACCTCAGTACCTACAGCTCCCGCCTGGAAAACATGCGCAACTTCCTGGAGCAGGCGGACAGGAACACGCTCGTGCTGATCGACGAGTTCGGCTCCGGCACCGACCCCAAGATCGGGGGAGCCATAGCCGAAGCCATCCTGGTAGAGCTTAACCACAAAAAGGTCTTTGGCGTCATCACCACCCACTACAGCAACCTCAAGGTCTTCGCCTTTAAGGCAAAGGGCATCGTGAACGGCTCCATGTATTTCGACAAGGAAAGCCTCTCCCCAACCTACGAGCTGCAGGTCGGCCGCCCGGGCAGCTCCTATGCCTATGAGATTGCCGAGAAAAGCGGCCTTAGCAAAAAAGTGCTGGACTACGCCAAACACCGCACCGGCAAAAACGAAAAGGCCGTCGACCAGTTGCTGGTAGACCTCCAGCAGGAGAAGCAGGAACTGGAAAGCAAACTCCAGGAGATGAAAGACCGGGAGGACAAGCTGGACAAGCTCATAAAAAACTACGAACAACTGCACCGGGAACTGGAATTCCGCCGGAAAAAGATGAAGCTGGAGCTGAAAGAACAGGCGCTCCAGCAGGCCGCCCGGGACAATAAAGAGATGGAGCGGCTCGTCCGGGAGATCAAGGAACAGCAAAATATCGAAAAAGCTAAGGAAATAGCCCTGCAGGCCCGGGAGGAACGCCAGCAGCTGTCCGAAGAGGTCGGAGGCCTGCGGGAAGAGATTTACTACCAGCCGGTAGCCAAAGAAGAAAAGCACAAGGCGATTCAGGTTGGCGACTTCGTCAAGCTGCGCACCGGCGGCGCGACGGGCACCGTCGAGTCCATCGACCGCAACAAGGCGGTGGTCACCATGGGCCAGATGCGGATGACCATCAAACTGCGGGATCTGCAGCACGCCCGGGCGCCACTGGAAGTCCAAAGCTCGCGGAGCGTTCAGGCAGATACGGTCGCCCAGACGGCTACCTTCGAATCGAAACTGGATATCCGGGGGATGCGCTATGACGAGGCGCTAAAGGTTGTGGAAGACTTCGTCGACCAGGCCCTCATCTCCAATACCCCCAGCCTGCAGATCGTCCATGGCAAAGGCAACGGCATACTGCGCAACGCTGTCCGGAAAAAATTGAAGGAATACAACGTCGACATGGATATCTGGCACCCGGAACAGCAACAGGGCGGCGACGGGGTGACGCTGGTGGAAATAAAATGAAGGTGGTGTGGTGATGTCGCCCTCACCCCCTCACCCCCTCTCACCCCCTCAAAACATCTCCGTAGCCGCAAAGTGAAAGCTGGCTTCCCGGGCGGCGTTCTCATCCGAGTCGGCGCCGTGCACGGCGTTTTCTCCGATGCTTTTGGCGAACAGGGCGCGGATGGTGCCCGGGGCGGCTTTGGCCGGGTCGGTAGCGCCGATCAGCTCGCGGAAGGACTCCACTGCATTATCTTTTTCCAGCACGGCGGCGACGATAGGGCCGGAGGACATGAACTCCACCAGTTCTCCGTAGAACGGCCGCTCTTTATGCACTTCGTAGAATTCGCCGGCTTTTTCCGTCGACAATTTGGTCAGCTTCATCGCTACGATCCGGAATCCCGCCTCGTTGATCTTGGCGAGGATGCCTCCGATATGGCCCGCCTTGACGGCATCGGGCTTGATCATGGTAAACGTCCTTTTTCCTGCCATTATAATATTAGTTTTTTTGTGTTTTTTAAAAAGCGCTGCAAAAGTAAGGAAAGTGGGGGGAAGGGAGAAAGGGGAGCTGGTATTTTTGCTCTTTATTTTGGCGGCGAACGTTTATTGGCACGTCGCTAAGTAAGTGGACACAATCAGCGTAACAATATAGCAATATAGCAATATATACTGGCGAACGCGTGGTTTTGTCAGGAGCAAAACCAGCGATGCCAGTATATACTGACCCGGCGGGTTTTGTAGCCGACAAAACCTGCCGTGCGTCAGTATAGCAATTGCCCCAGGAATAGAGCGGC
>JAGFJD010000380.1 GCA_024102975.1 Phaeodactylibacter sp.
GTGGAGCACATCCGCGTGAACTACATCCTGCGCGGCCTGCGCGTTCCCGCCGGGCAGCATGCGATAGAGTTTAAGTTCGAACCCCGCGCTTTCGAACTGGGCAAGCTGGCGTCCGGCATTTTCTCCAGCATCATCCTGCTGGGGCTGCTGGGCTTCGTGGGCTACCGGGGGTATCAGTATGTGCAGAACCCGCCGGAGGAGCCGAAGCAGGAGAAGAAAGCTGCTTCGGGGAAGAAGGGGACGGCAGGAAGGAGAGATAAGCCGGGGCGGAGGAAGAAGTGAGAGGAGGGGAACGTGAGAAATGGGGTAATAACGTAAAATACAGCACCGGTTCAGGTATCTGGGAACCTGGGCCTCTTTTGACATAGGCCACTGATTTTCGGGACATCTCAAATTTCGAGGCCGGAGCATTGAACACTCTTTAATACAAATTACACCATCTCATGCCGCACTCTCTTTTCATATTTATTCGGTTTCTGGGAATACAGTTTCTGGGCATTCCTCTATTGCTTTCCGCCCAAAATCCTTCTTACCCATTTTGTGCCAGCGCCCGTGCCTTCGCCAATGCGCTAGAGCAAGACAGCCTGCTATTATTCCGGCACCAAAGCGCGGAGAGGGAGATCCACCGTTTTTTCACAGCCCCCGCGAGCGCTTCCCGCGGGTCTTTCCCCTACACGCTGCCGGTAACCGTACATATCATCCATGACAATGGGACTGAGAACCTTTCCGATCAGTTGATTCAGCAAAGCATCCAACACCTCAATGAAGCCTTCGCCAATTCCGGATACTACGATCAAGGGGCCGGGACAAACACCGGAATACAGTTCTGCCTGGCGCAGCGGGATCCCCAAGGGAATGCCACCACCGGCATCACCCGGCAAGCCTCTTCCCTGACAGAACTCACGCTGGAAACGGAGGATATATCTTTGAAAAACCTCAACCGCTGGGAACCGGAGGAGTACATCAATATCTGGATAGTCCGGGAGATTTGCAGCAATGCTTCCGGGTGCGGGACTGCAGGCTATGCCTATCTGCCAGCCGCCCATGGCAGTGATATTGACGGCATTGTGATAGAGGCCCGGTGGCTGAACGGTTCCCCGGCAGACGCGGCGGTTCTGGTACATGAGATGGGGCACTACCTGGGGTTGTATCATACCTTTGAAGGCGGTTGTACCAATGAGGATTGCCTGCTGGACGGGGACCGGGTATGCGATACGCCACCTGACCAATCTACCGCCACGGTGCCTTGCGGCGCAATGGTAAACAGTTGTACCACCGACGCCAATTCAGGATTCACCTCCGACCAGCCCGATATGTACTGGAATTATATGGATTACGGGGATCTCAATTGTTATAAAGCTTTCACCCAGGATCAGACTATGAGAATGGGCTGGCACATCGAGAACGTTCGCCACAGCCTACTGGAATCCCCGGGCTGTTCTCCACCCTGCCAGTCTCCCATTACGCTGGCCATTGCCAATGGAGATCAATCTATACCCATAGGCACAACTCTTAGCTTCAACAGCACGGCCAACAATGCCAGTAATTACCAATGGCTGATCGATGGACAATTCTTCAGCACCAGTCCTTCAGCCTCCCTGACATTCAATCAACTGGGCAGTTTTACGATCGGGCTCGCCGCTTTCAATGATGATCCAAACTGTGTTGCAGCGGACAGCATTACCGTGGAAGTATATTGCCCGGTTAGCCCCTCTTTTAACTCGAGTAATGGCTATCCTCTGGTAGGTGAAGCTGTGAGTTTTTCCAATACCAGCAGCAGCTCCGGACCCTGGCAATGGTTCATTAATGATAATCCTCAGAGTACAAATGAGGATTTCTCCCATTTTTTTGTCACCCAGGGAATATTCACGGTATGCCTGGCTGCCGATAACGGTCTCTGTGAGGAAACCTTTTGCCAAACCTTGTTCGTCAGCGAACCGGTCCCGGGTACTGGTTGCGAAGGTACCTTCATTCAGTCTATCGGCACTGCCGGGGGAGAAGAAGAGGGCCGGCGGATTATCTCCGAGCCAGGTGGCGGCTTCCTTCTAGGGGGGCGCCGGGGCGACAGCACACTGATCTGCCTGCTCGACCCTGGTGCCGGGCTAACCTGGGCCCGGACCTTCAAATTCACCAACTATTCAGAACTCGTCACGGACATGCTGATCGATTCCGATGGGTTTCTGGTGGTTATCGGCGAGACTGTACTTACCTCCGAACCCAGGCGCTGCTTCGCTTTGCGATACGACTATCAGAATGATATCCTGCTTTGGTCAAGGGTGTTCAACTACGGTTCCGTTGACCAAACAGGGTTCCGCGAGCTTCTGGAAATAGCCCCCGGCGGAAATTTCCTGATCGCCGGACAGACCTGGGACAACACAGGCCCGGGATGGGGTTGCGATGCCCTTTTGATGGAAGTCAACCGCAACGACGGGGCAGTTCTCTGGGGAAAAAATGCCCACATGGGAAGTTGCGAAACCTACACCCGCATATTGCACCTCGATAACGCTTTGTATGCCATCGGCAGATACAATTTTATCAATTCACAAACCAACCGGTTCCGGGCGGCACTGTCAAAGCTGGAGCTAAACGGGGAGGAGGACTGGTCGCGCCTGTACTGGGTTGATGTGCAAACAGATGCACGCCTGTATGCTATAGATATAATAAACGATAACGGCCTGGTAATTACCGGTTATGGGGATTTCCAAGGTGATAACCCTGAAAACTCTGTTATCGTTTTGTGCAAGACCGACCTCGATGGCAATGTGCTGTGGGCCCGGCGCTACGATATCACTGGCGGAAACACGCAGTTTTCCCAACGAGTGCTCAACCTGCCCGACGGCTATCTCATCTATGGCAGTTATGAGGAAAGCGGCCAGTCTGATATTTTCCTGATCAAAACCGATAAACAGGGTAATCATTTGTGGGCAAAAAAATACGGCGGCCCAGCAGACGAAATCGGGAGAGATCTCCTTTTCCACAATGGCTTTCTTCACCTGGCAGGGACTTCCACTGTTGCGGGTGGCAATAGTGAAATCTTTTTTGCCCGGCTCGACATCAATGGCAATGCGCCCGACGGCTGTTCAATTGTCGAACCTTTGAATATAGAACAATCTACCATTACCAACCCCTATCAGGGATACCATCCACTGGACATTTACAGCATCTCTAACTCGTTCTTCAGTTCCGTTTCCAGCACTGTTCATTCCTCGCAATTGACGGAAACCCCGGCCTGCACGCCAGTACCTTGTGTCGATACCTGCGACATCGTTGCCGATGCCTTCTGGGGGAGCCTGGAGGCCACCTGTACAGGTGAAGGCCTGGAGTGCCGCCTGGAGATTTGCAACCAGGGGAGGCTGCCCCTTCCGGGAGGCACGCCGGTTGCCTTTTATGACGGCGATCCCACAGCTACCGATGCTGCTCTGCTGGGCCAGGGCTTTATCTCGCAGGATATTGAAAAAGACAGCTGCCGGCAGTTTGCTGTCAGTATCGCCGCCTCTGCAATAACGCCGGTCTTTGTGTTGATCAATGACCTGGGAACTAATTCTACTCCCTTTAACCTTGAAAGCAGCTTTCCCAACACTGAGATTTCTGAATGTGATTTCACCAATAACCTCAGCAGCTTTCAGCAGGAATACATCCCTCCTCTTCTCGACCTTGGCAGAGACACGGCCATATGCGCCAACGGTACTGCCGAACTGAATGCAGGGCCTGGCTTTGTATCCTATCGCTGGCAGGATGGAAGCACACAACCTGCATTCACGGCCTTCGGCCCGGGAACTTATTGGGTAGAAGCAATCGATAGCTGCGGCGGGATACAGGTGGACTCTATAATCATCCTGACAGAACCGTCCACCCAGATACAATTACCACCGGATACAGCCGTTTGCCCCGGCACGACCCTTTCATTCTCGCTCGACAGTTTTGCCAGTTACCAGTGGTTCCCGGCAGCAGCGGTAGATTGCCCAAACTGCCCTGAAATCAATACGACGATCGACAGCAGCCTTCTTATCATTGTAGTAGCAGGTACATCGGCTGGGTGTTACAGCGTGGACTCCGTCCATATAGAGCTCCTTGCCCCGGTTTTCACTACCGACACCATTAACTTTTGTAAAGGGGATACCGTCTATATTTTCGGGCAGCCAGCTACAATGCCCGGCGATTATGAAATGGCCTATACCACCAGTAATGGTTGTGACTCCGTGCATACCATCACGCTAATGGAAACGGACCTTTCGGACATCTCCCTGTTCCCAACAGACGCCAGCTGCTATGGAAAAGCCGATGGAATGTTGTTCATTGAAAGTGAGGATATGAGCCTTCAGTTCAGCCTTGATGGCACCAATTTCCAGCCCGCCTTTCTGTTCTCCGGCCTGCCGGCGGGTGAGTATCAGTTGTTCATCAGGCATACTGTTGGCTGTGAGAAGCTTGCTTCTTTTCATATCGAGCAGCCTCCGGAACTGATCCTATTATTACCTCAGGACACAAGCATTGTTTTAGGCGACAGCTTACTTCTCCCGGCGCAGGTTTTCCCGGCGGACAGCCTGCTGTTCAGCTGGTCGCCGATGGAAGGGCTGAGTTGCACAGATTGCCTACAGCCGGTAGCGCACCCTGTTCGGCCCACCATCTACAGCCTTACGGCCGAGGATGCTTACGGTTGCATTGTGGAGGGTGAAGTAGAGGTCATCGTACGCCTGGACAAACAGGTATACATACCAAATGCCTTCAGCCCGAACGGAGACGGCCGTAATGACCTGTTCTACATCTATGGCGGCCCGGGAGTGTCCGGGATTCGACGGCTTCGGGTATTCGACAGATGGGGAGAACTCGTTTTTGAGGGGAGGAACCTCCCAATCAATCAGCCAGCTCAAGGATGGGATGGAAGTTTTCGGGGACAAAGGCTGGGGTCCGGCACCTTCGTTTATCTGGCGGAGGTGGAATTCATCAACGGACAGGTGAAGGTTTTCGAGGGGGAGGTGAATTTAGTGAGGTAAGCAAAACAGGTCACCGCTCTCCTCCCACTATCTCCTCCAAGAACCCAGCCACCTCCCCGGTAAGCTTCTCAATAGAATATTTTTCGATGGAGGAATCCACCGGCTCCGCCAGTTTGCCCTCCCGGAACCTTTGGTACAACTCCTCCAGGATAGCGCGAATGGCTGTTTCGTCATCGTAATCGGCGGTAGTGCCGGCGCCGGTTTCGGCAAGGATGCCCGCCACGTCGCTGTCCACAGGCCCCAGGCAGAGGACGGGGCGGCGGGAGGCCAGGTATTCGAATAACTTGCCGGGGATGCGCCCTTTGGCGTTGGGCTGCTGGTTGAGCAGCAGGAGCAGGATAGGGCTGTCCATCGTCAGTTGCAGGGCTTCCCTGCGGGGAAGAGAGCCTGGTAGGCTGACGTTGCCCGAAAGACCTGCGGCCTCACAGGCTTCCCTGACCGAATAATCTACCTGCCCCACCAACTTCAATTCCAGATTATCACGGAAGCCCTCCACCTCCTCACACATCCGCTGCAGCACCCGGAACAGGCCGGCCGGGTTGCGGTCGTAGCCCATGATGCCCAGGTGGGTCAGGGTAAATTTGGGACCTACCTCTTGTTTTATGTCTTTGTAATCATCGGGATCGAAGCCCCAGGGGATGACTGAGACATTTTCTGCGCCGATGGCTTCCAGGTCTTCCTTCCAGGTGGGGCTGACGATGGTGATCTTGTCTGCCCGGCGGAAGGCATCCTGTTCCATGCGGCGGTGGCGGCGGTCGCCCCAGCCGGTCAGGTTCAGGAGCTGGTAGTAGTCGATTTGAGTCCAGGGGTCCTGGAAGTCGGCCAGCCAGGGGATGCCGGTATGCTTTTTGAGCAGGGTGGCGATGCGGGTATTGCTGTGGGGCGGGCCGTCGGAGAAGATGGCGTCCACCGGGTTGGCCGCCAGGTAGCGGCGCAGGAAACGCACAGAAGGGCGGACCCAGAGGGCGCGGGCGTCGGGGATGAAGAAGTTGCTGCGGATCCAGACGGAGAGGCGGTGGAAAAAGCCCGGGTTGTCGTCCTGCACGTAAAAGACGTTGTTGACGTTGGCCTGCGGCGGCTGGCCGGTGAGGAACTTGTAGATGTGATAAGGTTCCCAGATGGGTTGCCGGAGGATGGTGGCACCGGGCGGCACGTCCTTGTCATTGCTGTGGTCGATGGAGGGATAATGGGCATCTTTGGCGGTAAAAATGACGGGTTCCCACCCATACTGCCGCAGGTATTTGGCGATCTTCAGGCAGCGCAGGACGCCGATGCCTCCGCTCGGCGGCCAGTAGTAGGAAATGATCAGTACTTTCTTTCGGTCCATCAGTTGGAGTGGATCTTTATTAGATTTTAATGCCGGTAAACGTATATTTGCACCCCTAAGTAACACATTATCATGAAGAAAATATTGATGTTGCTGGAAAAACACTTTCCGGAAGACGAAAGAGTGGAGAAGGAGGCAATATCTCTCATCGAAAGCGGTTACGAAGTACACATTGCCAGCATGTGTGTCCGGCCACCGGTGGAGTTTGAAGTATACAAAGGCATCCACGTTCACCGGAAATACATCGGCCCCTGGCTGAAAAAGACCAGCGTAGGGGCGCTGAAGGCGCCGTTCTACTTCAACTACTGGAGAAAGTTCGTCCGCGAAATCCTGGAAAGCAATGACTTTGACGCCATCCACGTCCACGACCTGCCCCTGGCGCAGGTGGGCTACGAAGCGAAGAAGAAATACGGCGTCAAATACGTACTGGACCTGCACGAGCACTGGCCGGCCCTGCTCGATGCCTCTCCCCATACCCATACTTTCCTGGGACGCCTGCTGAGCAGCAACCGGCAGTGGGAGGAATACGAGGTGAAGATGAGCCGGCTGGCGGACCGCATCATCGTCGTGGTGGAAGAGGCCACCGGGCGCCTGTCCGGCCTCGGCATTCCGGCGGAAAAGATCACCTGCGTATCCAACACCGTCACCATCGAAGGAGCGGACTGGGGAGAGCCTTCGGGCCGGTCGGATGAGGAGAAGATCATGGGCTATGCCGGCGGCGTACAGCACCTGCGGGGCCTGCAATACGTGGTCGGGGCCATGCCCATCCTGCTGCGCGAAAACCCGAACATCAAGCTCTGGATCGTAGGCGACGGGCACCACCTGCCCATTCTAAAGGAGAGATGTAAAGGCGAACTGGAAGACAGCGTCCGCTTTTTCGGGCACCTGAGCTTCCACGAAATGATGAACAAGATCAACCATTTCGATATCGGCCTCATCCCGCACCTCAAATCTCCGCTGACCGACAATACCATCCCCAATAAGCTGTTCCAGTATATGTACCTGGAAAAGCCCGTGCTGACTTCCAACTGCGACCCCCTGCAAAGGATCGTAGAAGAGACGCAGTCGGGGCTGGCCTATCCCTACGATTCTCCGGAAGCGCTGGCCGAACAGGCGCTGGCCATTCTGTCGGATGAAGAAAAAGCCCGGGAGTTCGGAGCCAACGGCAGGAAGGCGGTGGAAACGAAGTACAACTGGAAACAGGACTCCGCCCGGCTGGCAGCGATGTACCGGCAATTGCTTTGAACCAAAAGACTTTTTTCGCATGAAAATCCTCCATGTTGTGGGCGCCCGGCCCAATTTCATGAAAGTTGCCCCGCTCAACCGGGCTCTGCAGCAACACCCTCATATCGAATCCCGGATCGTCCATACCGGCCAGCACTACGACGAGAAGATGAGCGACATCTTCTTCCGCCAGCTGGAGCTGCCCCGGCCGGACTATTACCTCGGCATCGGCGGCGGCACGCATACCCAGCAGACGGCAAAGATCATGCTGGCCTTTGAAGAGCTGCTCCGGGAATACCGGCCGGATATCATCGTCGTTGTCGGAGATGTCAACTCCACCCTGGCCGCTTCCCTGGTTGCCAAAAAGGAAGGCATCCTGCTCGCTCATGTGGAGGCAGGCCTGCGGTCGGGAGACCGCAGCATGCCGGAGGAGATCAACCGCATCCTGACCGACAGCGTCAGCGACTACCTTTTCGTATCGGAAATGGCGGGCATGATCAACCTGAGCCGGGAGGGCATCCCCGAAGAGAAGATGTTCTTCGTGGGCAACGTCATGATCGACTCCCTGATCTTCTTCCGGCAGAAAGCCAGCCGGCTGACGCTGGATGAACTGCTGGAACAGCGCATGTCCTCCAGCGGGACGCCCTCCTCCCCCACTCCATCCTTAAGCGGCGGAGATTACGCCCTGATGACCATGCACCGGCCTTCCAACGTCGATGGCGAAGAAGGGCTGAACAACATCCTGCAGATCGCAAGGGATACCGTGGAGCGCCTGCCGCTCATCTTTGCCATCCATCCCCGCACCTTCAAGAATTTTGAAAGGTTCAACCTGCTCGGCGCCCTGGAGTCCATCCCCGGCCTGGTGTTGCTGCCCCCGCAAGGCTACCTGCAGTTCCTCAGACTCATGGACAGCGCGGCGCTGATCATCACCGATTCCGGCGGCATTCAGGAGGAAACGACCTATCTGCAGATTCCCTGCCTGACCCTCCGTTCTTCGACCGAGCGGCCTTCCACCGTCGAGCTGGGCACCAATTTCCTGATGGCCAGCCTGGACCCCGCCGCCGTCCGGCAGAAAGTTAGCGACATCCTGGATGGCAAAACCAAAAAGGGCATCATTCCGCCATTTTGGGACGGGCAGGCTGCAGTGAGGATCGCCGAGGTGCTGGGGGGGATTTGAGGGTTGATTGGTTGATTGGTTGATTCGGGCCGCAACAATGAACCAGTGCAACCATGAAACCATGAAACAGTGAAACAGTGAAACAGTGAAACCATGAAACCCGTCACGCTCCCTGCCCCATAATCTTCAGCGCCTCCCGGTAGTACCCGATCAACTGCCGGGCGTGGCTCTTCTTTTCGAAGCCTTTTTTGACCTTCTCCCGGTTTTCCGGTTTCTGGCCCCAGCTCAGCACCTCCTGCATATAATGAGCGTAAGGTTCAACTGCCCGTTCTTCTGCCAGGAAGCCGTGGACGCCATGTTCCACCAGTTCGGGGATGCCGGAGTGAATAGTGCTCAATATGGGCAACTCCATAGCCATGGCTTCCATAATAACTGTAGGTAGACCTTCCATGTCCCCATCCGTCCTGCTGGTAACGCTGTGATGGACAAAGGCATGTGCGCGCTCCATCAACTGCCGGACTTCCGCCGGTTTTACTCTACCCGGGAATTCCACTTTCTCTTCAACACCCAGTTCCCGGCAGCGCTGTTCGATTCCGGGCCGAAGCGGGCCGCCGCCGGCGAGGATCAGGCGGACGTTCAGGCCCGGTTGAAGCTCCAGCAGGCGGGCAAAGGCCTGAACGGTATATTCGTGTCCCTTTTTCTCGAGAAAATTGGACACTTGCAGGAAGGTGAAGGGTTCAGGCGGGGGCATAGGCACCTGCCTGCTGAAAAAGCGTACGTCCGTTCCACAATAGACTACATAATGGCGGGGCACTTCAACAAACCGTGCCACATTACGGGCCATGTATTCGGAAACGAAGATCGGAAAGACATCCGGACGTTGAAACAATTGGCTCAGGCGTCGAACATACAACGGGTTACGGAGCATAATAGAAGCGTCAAATCCATGAAAAGTGATGAATATCGGCACCTGTCTTCCTGAATAGTTATCGATGAAATGCAGCGCATCCGGACCAAACTGAACATGGATCACGTCCGGCTGAAATCGCGTAACCAGGGTATGGATACCCTTGCGCAGGGGCCCATTGGGGAAATACATGCGAAGGCCCGCCCGGACAAAAAAATTATTCCATATACGCTGAGTAATGCTGAATGGGAGTATTTCCAGTTCATCCAGTGGATATTGCTCTTCATGGATGCGTTTAGTGCAGGCTACTTTCACTTCCTGCCTTTCTTTCATTAACCCCTTAATTTCGTAGTAGACGAAAGTCTGAGAAAGCTCGTTGAAAGTTCGGATAAAATACAGGATCTTCATGGAGCCGGGCTGTTGTTTAGAAAAAAAGTTTTGAGGAAATACTTCAGGTGTTCCGGTTTTGAAATAGGGTTATTGCGCCAGTTCAGGCAACGGAATGTCCGCAGCAGGCGCTGCAATCGGGGAGTAATCCGGGCGACCTGTCTGCGGTACCCGATTTTCTGATACTGTGGTTGCCGTTCGATTTGCGCGTGAAAATAATCATTGGTATTCCAGATGGATCGGTAATGGAATACGGTGAGCTGCCCGCCGAGGGCAAGGGCAAGTGCCTGCATATCTTCCAGGGTGACGTCTTCATCGACGGGCTGCAGCCCCTCCGGCGCATGTTCGCGCAGCCATTGCTGATGAAGAGGCGTGGGGGAAGCGATCAGTATCTGCCCCTGATCGGAAAGCAAGCGTTGGAGGTGGCCATGAAAAGCGGGGCGGTCCGAAACGGGAATATGTTCATACACATCGATAAGCGTGATGGCATCGAAGGGGCGGCCCAGAGCGAAGGACTCACTTGTCACATCTGCCTTCTGATATGACAGGTTGGACAGAGCGAACATACGCCGGGCCAGGCCGGCCAGTTCGGAACTGATATCTACCCCTTGTACAGTAGCCTCAGGGAAAAAACGGGCAAATTCATAAGTAGACCACCCCATACCACAGCCTATATCCAGGATGGAAGAACAGGCCGGCCGGATGTGCTCCTGCATGAAACGTATGGCCGCGACGATGCGCGGGTTGCCCAACAGGTAGTCTGTAATGAGCTTTTCCTGAAACCTATCGTAGAAGGCCTCCACCCGTTCACGTTGTTCTTGTTGCATACTCTGAAGTTTTATCAATAAAACAGGCTTCGGCCCGGCGGAAAATTTTACCCGGCTAAATGGACGGGAGCGGCGTTTCCTAATGCTGTTGGCACTAACCGGCGCTGACCCTGCTTTCGCAGGAATGGCTACTGAGTTTATATCCCAGCTTTTTCATCCTGCCGCTGCAAATATCCTCAATTCTGCTCAGATTATCCTCCCCGAAGAACTTCTCCCAGGTGACATTGTGGTTGCCGACGGGCTGGTACTGAACGTTCACCCTGGAAGATATGTCTGTTTCCGGTTCCAGGCCGAGCTTGCGGGAAATGCGGGAGATGCTGCCCACCTTGTCATCGAGAAAATCTTCATATCTGAAAACCAGTACCTTCTTCTGATTCCGCAGGAAAATATCGGCGCAGTAGTTCCACCGTGCCGCCAGCACTTCGATGTACTGGCTGCTGCCGGAGCCGTAGCGGGAGGCATCGAACAATGCCCGCCAGTGGCGGTTGACGGAGCGAAAGTCCCTGGCAGACAAACGGGCCCTGTCGCCGGGCAGGTTCAGCCGGTTGAGGATGCTGCGGATGTTGTCCCTGGGGTCGCGGACGATCAGCAGGAAGGCAGGGTCGTCGTAGAACTGCTCCAGCTGCGGGAAAAGCAGGGAGAAGTTGGGCTCTTTCAGGATGGGGCTGGAAAAGAACCTTTTGTTTTTGCGGATGGCTTCGCCCAGGCTCAGCTCCCCTTCGAGGATGCGCCGGCAGTTCGGCTCCCACAAGGCCTCTATATCGAGCTGCACGTCCTGGCCGCTGGCCAACCCGATCAGCTTGGCAATAGCCGTCGTGCCCGATTTCTGGTTCCCCAGGATGATTATGGGGTTTTCTTCAATTGCAAAAAACGGGTTTACCGCCTTGTGCCAGAGCCTGGACCAGTGGTGCATGCCGAATTTTCCCATCCTTTCCTTCTTATATCTTTTGAGTGCGTAACATATTCGCGGGTTTTATCAGTCGTCTGACGACTTTCGTGCGACTTTGCGACTTTGAGTCGTCTGACGACTTTCCGTAACCCCGCTTTTTTGTAACACACTCATATCTTTTTTTGAAACCGGGTGCCCTGCCTGAAACAGAGCAGGCCCTTTCCGTAAATAAAGCAGGCTTAACCAGTGAGCGGGGCAAAGCTAAGATTTAAATATCAAAAAGCATAAATGTGTATTGTAGTTTTGCTAATTTGCGCCCCTTATAAACAAAGAGATGGGGATAATAATCAGGCAAGGCGTTATCTCCGGGATGATTCTGTATGCCGGGGCTGTTTTGGGGTTTGTGATCAGTGTCGTCCTTTTTCCCAAGACGTTGGGCACGGAGGTATATGGCTTTTCGCAATGGCTCGTTTTTACCGCCTACACCCTGTCGATGATCAGCCTTTTCGGGTTGAATAGCGTTACGGTCAAATATTTCCCCTATTTCCGGGAGGAAGCCGACAGCCGCAAGCGCTTTTTCAGCCTCATGCTTTCCCTGTCTACCGCTCTGCTCGCCCTCCTCATTGCCGTCATCTTTTTGTTCCGGCCGCTGATCGTCGACCTGTTTCTCGACGAACGCAGCGAGGCCTTTGTCGGGTCTTACTACTACCTGATCCCGGCCATGGTCGTGATCGTCACCTATTTCGAGCTGCTCAAAAGCTTTGCCAGCGCGCTGTACCGGCCCCGGTTTCCCATCTTTCTGGCGGAGATCGTCAGCCGGGTGCTGACCCTTTCCCTGATCGGGCTCTTTTTCTGGGGATGGATAGATACCGGCACCTTCATCAAGCTGTTCGCCATCAAGAACGGGCTGAACGTCCTGATCCTGATGGTTTTCCTGCGCTCCCTCGGCGCGCTGCGCGTCTCCCGGCAGGGTTGGAATATCCTGAGGCGCCCCATCTTCCGGGAAATGATGAATTTTTCGGTGTTCACCATCTTTTCGCAGATCGGCAACCGCATTATTACCACCATCGACATCCTTATGGTCAGCCCCCTGCTGGGGTTTCAGCTCGGAGGAGTGTATACCGTTTTCACCCTGATCGCTACGGTCATCACCATGCCACACATGGGCATCGCCGCCATCACCTCGCCCATCATCGCCCAGGCGATGAAGGACAACGACCTCGGCAAGGTCCGCCAGGTGTACCGGCAAACCACGATCAACAATACCGTACTGGCCATCCTGCTCTTTATCGGCATCTGGTCCAACATCGACAACGCCATCACCCTGCTCGGGCCGGAGTACCAGGCGGGGCGCACCGCCGCCATCCTGCTGGGTTTCGGCCAGCTGGTGCACGTGATGAATGGCTACAACGGCTACATCATCATCCATTCGCCCCATTACCGCTTCGACCTCATCCTGAAGCTGAGTACCTGCGTCATCACCGCTACTTCCAACTATTTTTTCATACAGTGGTACGGCCTTTCCGGCGCCGCTGTTGCCACAGCCGCCACCCTCATCCTGGTCAACCTGATCTCCCAGGCCTTCCTCTACCGGAAGTTCGGCTTCCACCCCTTCTCGGCCAATACGCTGAAAGCGCTGGCGGCCGGCGGCGCCGGCCTGGCACTGGGGCTGCTGCTCCCCGCTTTCTCCAACTTCGTCATTGACATCATCGTCCGTTCGGCCCTGATCACGGCAGTTTACGGCATCCTCACCCTGGCCTGGAAAGTGTCGGGGGATATTAACAACCTCGTCGCGGATCAGATACTGAAGATGACGGGGAGGGACCCGGCTTTCCTAAGGGTTGACATGTAACTCACTCACCCAAACCACTCATACATCTCCTCCAGCTTCAGCCCCTTCTTCTCCTCCCCCTTCAGGTCGCGGGCGATGCTGCCGCGGGCCATCTGGATGAGGCGGTTGCCGAAGCGTTGGGTTTCCCGCAGGTTGTGGGTGATGAAAAGGGTGGTGAGGTTGTACTGGCCAATGAGGCGCCCGGCAGTTTCCATGACCACTTCCGCCGACTTGGGGTCGAGGGCGGCGGTGGGTTCGTCGAGCAGCAGGATGTCGGTATGGTCCATAACGCTCATCAGCAGGGTGAGGGCCTGGCGCTGGCCGCCGGAGAGGGTGCCCATGGGCTGGTGCAGCTTGTCTTCCAGCCCCAGCCCCAGGCCGGCGATCTTTTCGCGCACCGAGGCTTTGAACGGCTCGGTGACCCCGATCGTCAGCTTCTTTCGCCGGGTGCGCAGGGCAGCCAGGCGGAAATTGTCGAGGATGCTCAGCTCGGGAGCCGTGCCGCCGAGGGGATCCTGAAAGACGCGGGCCACCCAGCGGCTGCGTTTATATTCAGGAAGGCCGGTGACGTCCTCCCCATGCAGGAAAACGCTGCCTGCACTGGGCAGGACGGCGCCCGCGATGACGTTCAGCAAAGTCGTTTTGCCGGAACCGTTGGCGCCCACCAGCACCACAAATTCGCCGGCTTCGATAGTGAGGCTGACGCCGTCCAGCGCGCTGACCTCGTTGACTTCGCCCCGGTTGAAGGTTTTGGTAATATGTCTGAGTTCGATCATGATCTTTGGAAGGGGTTGGGGAAGTGATGGTTGTCGGTTGTTGATTGTCCGGATATTCACAACTTCTTCCTGCGCACGAGGCGGGGGAGGCCCACGATGGCCAGCACGCAAACAGAAGTAACCAGTTTCAGCATATTCGGGTTGACGCCCAGAGAAAGAGCCACGGCCAGCACCATCTGAAAGAGGATACAGCCGGCCATGACGAAGCCCAGCTGCAGCCAGATATGCCGGATGCCGAGCCAGCTGATCAGGGCGTCGCCGATGAGCACCGAGCCCAGGCCCACCAGCACGATGCCGATGCCCATGTTGATGTCGGTAAAATTCTGGTACTGAGCCACCAGAAAACCGCTCAGGGCAGTCAGGGCGTTGGCGATGGCCAGGCCGGTGACCTTCATGCGGTCGTTGTTGATGCCCATTGCGCGGGTCATCGATTCGCTGTTGCCGGTGGCCCGCATGGCGATGCCAAAATCGGTGCGCAGCGTGTAGGCCAACAAGCCACTGAGGACAAGCAGGAACAGGAGGCTCACCCACAATTCATTATAAATCTGCGTGCCGAAAACAGCGAGGCCGGAAAAAATGGTCTCTATGTCAATCAGCGGAATGTTGGACCGCCCCAGGATGCTGAGGTTGACCGAATACAGGCCGGTCATGACCAGGATGCCCGCCAGCAGGGCGTCTATCTTCAGGCGGGTATGCACCAGGCCGGTCATGATGCCCGCCAACGCTCCGGCGGCTATGGTTATGCCGGCCACCAGGGGCAATGGCCAGCCCTGAGTGAGCAGCACGGCCGTCACCGCCGCGCCCAGCGTGTAGCTGCCGTCGGTAGTGATATCCGGGATGCGGAAGATTTTCATGGTAATAAAAATGCCCAGCCCCATAGCGGCGAGGCAGAGGCCCTGGATGAGTGCAGTGAGGTAGAAAACCATTAGTTTGGGTTGTGAGGCCGGAAGCGCAAGGAGCAAGTTCGTTGGCCGGTTATTGTTCCTTTGCCAAGCCAATCAAAGTTATTGGTTATTCCCGGGAACCAAAGGGCTGCAAGCTGAATGCCGGCAACAACCAGTAACGAACCGGCCAGTAAATCTCGCAAGTCCATCAAATCTTAATGAATTCTTTTGTATTTTTATTTAATCCACAGCTTCATAATTCTCCGGCACCTCAACCCCAAACCGCTCCGCCGCCTTCGGATTGTACACCCGCCGGCGCACCTCCACCATCTCCCAATTAAGCCCTTCGGCCGAATTGTTTTTCAGGAAGCGCGCCGCCTGCTGCCCCGCCTGGTAGCCCCACTGGTACAGGTCGGCGCCATAGGCGGCCACCGCTCCGCGCGCCACCAGGCCCGCCTCGCTGGTAAATACCGGCACGCCGGCTTCGTTGCAGGCTTTGAGGATGGTCTCGAAAGAGCCGAAGACGGTATTATCCGGGTTGGCGAAAAAGGCGTCGATGCCTTCGTTGAGCAAGGCGCCGGCGACGAGCTGCACGTCGGCGGTGGCGTTGACCGGGCGGGCCGCCAGTTCTACCCCCAGGGCGTTGGCCAGCCCCCGCAGGCGTTCGTAAGCGTCGACCGACTGGGGTTCGGACTGGTTGTACAGCAGGCCCACCCTCAGTTGTTCCCCTTTAGGCGCCACCAGCTTTGGAATGATGGAAAAGGACGTATCGATATAATCCAGCCCTTCCGCTACTCCGAACAGGTTAGGCGGGGCATTACCCTGTGCGCCTACTACCTCCATTTGTTCCGGCGTGGGAGAGACCATCATGAAGATAGGGATTTCGCGGGTATTCTGAATGGCGGCAATGGTCGACAAGGAAGGGCAGGTAGCCAGCAGGCGCACCTCCTGGGAAACCATGTACCGGATGATCTGGGTCAATGTCGGGATATCGCCCTGAGCATTGCGGTAGACCAGGTTGATCGTCTGATCTTCTTCAGAAAAGCCACTTTCCTTCAGGGCCGCCAGAAAACCGGCCCTGGCCTGTTCGATGGTGCTGTCTTCGAAGGCGTCCACAAAACCGACGGTGGGGAGGCCCGTTTTCTGGTTGTCGCAAGCGAAAAGCATGGCCGCCACGAACAAAGCAGCCAGGGGGAGGTGGTTTTTTCGGTTTTTCATTCGTCTTGTTCAGGTTGTTGATCCTGGTGAAAACGAATGAAGGAGGGAAAGGGTTTAGGTTGTTTGTTGTTTGTTACCCCAAACCATCAACAATCCTTTCCCTCAGAGCATGTTTGGAGGTAGTCCCCGACACTATGTGTACGGGGCAGGCTATTTTGGCTGCAAATGCCAGCTTTTGGAACCCCACTTTGCCATTTTTCCGCCCCGTAGCGCTGCTATGGGGCGGAAAAATGCCCCCGACGACTAACGTGTCGGGATCAAAGACTTCGTGAGAACCCGAAATCTGACATTTTCGCCTCAAAAGCACCACCTCCAAACATGCTCTCAGGCCACCATTTCGGCTTCGCGCACTTCCGCTGCCTGTTCCAGTGCGAACTCGATGTCGGCGATCAGGTCCCGTACATTTTCAACGCCGATGGAGAGGCGGACCAGCTTTTCAGAAATGCCCATCTCCGCCATCACGTCTTTGGGAATGCCGGCGTGAGTCATGGTTGCCGGATGCTCGGCCAACGACTCGGTGCTGCCCAGGCTGACGGCCAGCTTCACCAGTTTAAGGTGGTTGAGGAACGCGAAAGCTTCCTTTTCGCCCCCCCGGATATCAAAGGCCAGCATGGCGCCGGGAGCGCTGCACTGGCGTTCGTAGATGCGGTATTGCTCGCCGTCGGCCTCGGTGAGCAGGCCCAGGTAGTGGACGCGCTCCACCATGGGATGGTTTTGCAGGAAGCGGGCGATGCGCTGGGCGTTGCGGGTTTGCTTTTCCATGCGCAGTTTAAGGGTTTCCAGGCTGCGGGTAAGCAGCCAGGCGTCGTAGGGGCTGGCCATGCTGCCGAAGAAGGTACGCATGGCTTTAATGCGCGAGATGAGTTCCCTGCTGCCCAGCGCGGCGCCGGCGATCACGTCGCTGTGCCCGCCGATGTATTTGGTGGCGGAGTACAAGACCAGGTCGGCGCCCAGTTGCAGCGGATGTTGCCAGAGCGGGCCCATGTAAGTATTGTCCACGACGGTGAGCACCTGCCGTTCTTCGGAAGACAGCGTTTTGGCCAGGCGGCTCATCGCCTCGATATCGATCAGGGTATTGGTAGGGTTGGCGGGTGTTTCGATATAGACCATGGCCACCCGACTGGCCTGGTGGTTGGCCTTCAGCTGGCGCAGGATGTCCTCCGGCTGCTGATCGTAGTAAAAGGGCACGGCCTGAATGCCAAACCGGGTGAGCACCTCCGTGATGAAATGCACGGTGCCTCCGTACAGGGGGCTGCTGTACAGCAGCACATCGCCCGGCTTCAGGAATTCGAATATCGTACTGGAAATAGCCGCCATGCCACTGGCGAAAGCGGCGCAGTCCCCGGCCTCATCCCACAGGCAAAGCCGCTTTTCCAGGATCTCAAGGTTGGGGTTGTCCAGGCGGCTGTAGATCATGCCCGGCGCTTCTCCATGCGCCGGCTGGCGCAGGCCATAGGCCAGTTCGAAAAAATCCTTGCCTTGTTCTGCCGTTTCGAAGGCAAAGGTAGAAGTCTGATAAACAGGGGCTTTCACGGCGCCCCTCGCCATGCCTGATTTGTGGCCGTGGGACATCATCAGGCTCTCCGGTTGAAATTTGTGGTAGGGCATCTTATCTTTTTATTTGGTTAGGCAAAGTGTACTGCTTGCTTTACAAATGTAGTTTTTAGCAGATAATTTTTCCATGACGAATATCAACCGGAGAAAATAAAACTTAATTTTGCCTTACACCCGGAAAATTCACTGAAATCATTGCTAAAAACAGCCTCCTGGCAGAAAAATATTCGCCTGTGAAACCTCTTGACGCCACCGACCGGCGCATCCTGGCCCTGTTGCAGGAAAACGCCAAGTACACCAACAAGGAAGTCGCCGCCCGCCTGGGCATGAGCACAACGCCCGTCTACGAACGCATTCGCCGGCTGGAAGAACACGGATACATCACGGGGTATGCCGCCTTGCTGGATAAAGAAAAGATGGGTTTCCACCTGGTGGCCTATTGCAATGTACAGCTGAAAGAACACGCCCAGGCCTTCCTTCAGAAGTTCGAGGACGAAGTGCTTCACCTCGGCGAGGTGGTCGAATGTTACCACATTGCCGGCATGTTCGACTACCTGCTCAAAGTCGTCGCCACCGACATGAAAGCCTACCAGGATTTTATCGTCAATAAACTGGCCGCGCTGGACAATATCGGCAACGTGCAAAGCTCGTTCGTGATGACGCAGGTGAAATGGGGGGTAGGCGTGCCGGTGAAGGCGGGGAAATAGTGCTTTAATTTCAAATTGCGAACGCTATACGTTGAGATACCTTACGCAGCCTCCGCCGTCGACGGACCGGAGGCCGTCGGCCATAGCCTTACGCTTGCGCCGAAGCTGGCTGCAGCGCAGGAGCATGGCGGCAGCCAAGGCGCGAAGGCGCAGGGGATGGAGGCATAACGGTATACTACTGGACATTTTTTGGGCACAGCGTACCCCGAGAATGCGCAGAGCTGCACAGAGACCTGATTATCAACAGAAAAGCTTTCGTGAACTTTGTGTTGAACTCAGTGCGCTCTGTGTCCAAAACCATTTTGCCCAGTAGTGTGGCATAACGGCTTGAGCGCTCCGCGTCCCGTCCCGTCGACCGACAGCCCAAAACCTCAGCCCTTTTTCCGGACAACCTGATCCCTGCACAGGAGTATATTCCCCGGGGATTTTTTAAATTGGGAAAAAATCCACAGCTCTATGAAAGCAGATCAACTCCTCCCCTTCCTGCTCCTGCTGGCGGCCTGTTCTCCCAATCCCGGCAACGACGGGCCCTACCGCGACCTTAATAAGAACGGGCAGATGGACGCCTACGAAGATCCCTCCCGGCCGATCGGGGACAGGATAGACAACCTGTTGCAGCAAATGTCGCTGGAAGAAAAGGCCGGCATGCTCTTCATCGACGGGGTGGGCATCCCGGAAGACGGCAGCCTCAGCGAAGAGCCAACTGTCGTTTTTGGCCAGCCCCGCCCCAGTGCTGCTCATCTGCTGGAGAAGCAACACATGAACCATTTCAACATCTGGGCCATTCCCTCGGTGGAGGCCCTGGCTCAATGGCACAATAACATCCAGAAGCGGGCTGAAGAAAGCCGCCTGGGCATCCCCGTCACCATCGCATCCGACCCGCGCCACTATTTCAGCAAATCCATTTTCGCCATGGAAGCCAGGGGCTTTTCTCAGTGGCCCGAACAGCTTGGCTTTGCCGCCATCGGCGATACGGTTTTGACGAGGGATTTCGCCGACATCGCCCGGCAGGAATATCTGGCTGCCGGCATCCGCGAAGCCCTGCACCCTTCTATCGACCTGGCCACCGAGCCCCGCTGGGCGCGCATCAGCGGCACCTTCGGGGAAGATGCGGAACTGTCGGCCCGCCTGGCCAAAGCATATATCCTGGGCTTTCAGGGCGAACAACTGGACTCCAGCGGCGTGGCCTGCATGACGAAGCATTTCCCCGGCGGCGGCCCGCAGCGGGAAGGGCTGGACCCCCACTTTGCCTTTCACAAAGGGCAGGCCTACCCGGGAAATAATTTCAACTATCACCTCATTCCCTTCCAGGCGGCATTCGGGGCCAATACCGCCGCTGTCATGCCCTACTACGGCGTGCCTACTGGATTGGAGTACGAAGAGGTGGGGTTTTCTTATAACAAGGCCATCATCACCGGGCTTTTGCGGGAAAAGTACAGCTATGATGGCGTAGTTTGCACGGATTGGGGATTGGTGACCGACGCCCCCTCGGCTGACGGCGCCGTCTGGAGCGCCCGGGCCTGGGGCGTGGAACACCTCGACACGCACCAACGAGTGCTCCGGATCATCGAAGCCGGCGTGGACCAGTTTGGCGGCGAGGCCATACCGGAAGTAGTGGTACAACTCGTGAAAAGCGACCGCCTAAGCGAAGAACGGCTCAACACGTCTGTCCGGAGGCTGCTGAAAGTAAAATTCCAACTGGGCCTGTTCGACAACCCCTACGTCGATATCGACAAGGTGAAGCAGGTGGTGGGAAAACCGGAGTTCCTGGAAGCCGGCCGGGCCGCCCAGCGCCGCGCTATGACCCTGCTGAAAAACGACGGCAACCTGCTGCCCCTGAAAGCCGGGGCCCTGAAAATTTACGTGGAGAACATCGAGCCGGAAACCGCCGCGCGGTACGGCACTGTAGTAGACAGTCCCGGAGAGGCCGACCTGGCCATCATCCGCCTCAACACGCCCTGGTATCCCGCAGACACAGACATAGCGTTCGCCCGGGGGTTCCACCATGGAGACCTGGACTTCAAGGACGGGGAAAAAGAGAAAATCCTCAGCCTGCTCCACACCGTCCCCACCGTTGTGGACATATACCTCGACCGCCCGGCAGTGATCCCGGAGATCAATGCCCGGGCCAAAGCCGTGCTGGCCAACTTCGGCGCCAGCGATGCCGCCCTGCTGGACGTCATTTTCGGCAAAGCCCGGCCGGAAGGGAGGCTGCCGTTCGAACTGCCCTCCTCCATGGAGGCCGTCCGCAACCAGAAGCCGGATGTGCCTTACGATTCGGAAGCGCCACTCTATGAGTTCGGGCATGGGCTGAGCTATTGACCGCAACCGGGGCACTAAGCGGGGTTGTTTATTAAGCCTTTTCCGCCCTTCCTGTAAAAAAACTGTTAAAGTTTTATGGAATTTCCCGGATTCCGCGACATATACTATAGAACCAAAACTTAACTATCATGAAAGACGTCAACGAATTGTCCGGGATCATAATCGGCAAAGCCATCACCGTCCACAAAATTCTGGGGCCGGGCCTGCTGGAATCTGCCTACGAAGAATGCCTGGCCTATGAGCTGCGGGAGGCGGGCTTCAAAGTCGAGCGACAGAAACCCTTGCCTATTGTATACAAAGAGATTGAACTGGAATACGGCTATCGGATAGACATGCTGGTAAACGGCCTTGTGGTCATTGAACTCAAAGCCGTTGAGCGGTTGACTAATGTACACACTGCTCAGGTGCTGACTTACCTGAGGTTCGGCAATTATCCTCTCGGCTTGTTGATGAATTTTAATGTGAAAATGTTGAAACAGGGGTTGAAGCGGTTCATCATGTAAAGCTGGGGGCACGGAGGGTTATTGCGCAGAGATGCGCGGAGGATATTGCACAGAGATGCGCGGAGGGTTTTGGCACAGAGATGCACAGAGGGTTGTGGCGCAGAGATGCGCGGAGGATATTGCACAGAGATGCACAGAGGGTTTTGGCACAGAGATGCGCGGAGGGTTTTGGCACAGAGATGCACAGAGGGTTGTGGCGCAGAGATGCGCAGAGGGTTGTGGCACAGAGATGCGCGGAGGATATTGCACAGAGATGCACAGAGGATATTGCACAGAGATGCACAGAGGGTTGTGGCGCAGAGATGCACAGAGGATATTGCACAGAGAAAAATAAAACTCTGCGTATCTCTGCGTATCTCTGCGTATCTCTGCGTATCTCTGCGTATCTCTGCGTATCTCTGCGTATCTCTGCGCACCTCTGCGCACCTCTGCGCATCTCTGCGTATCTCTGCGTATCTCTCTGCGTATCTCTGCGTATCTCTGCGCACCTCTGCGTATCTCTGCGTCCCGTTGCGTACCCCGTTAAATCTATGTTAATCCCCCCTCCCCCGTTAGTACAAGTTCCTGTTCCGGCGGTCTATTATAGAAAACCCAAGATCATGAGCAAAACAATCTATCTTCTGCTGGGGATTTTCTTCGTCTCTACCACCCTATCTGCAAACATAAGCGGCCAAAAGATCATGGAACCAAAGCCCCGTGAAACGGAAAAACCAACGCTCCACAACGGCCTGGAGCAGCTCAACCAGGCCATGGAATCCACTTTGCGCCTGAGCGCCGAACAATTCAGGGCCATCCGCAAGGCCAACCGGGCGTTTTGGAAAGAGCGGCAGGCCATTTTGGAAAACACTGCCCTTGTCGCCCGCCATACTGCTCTGCTCGCCACCTGGGACCGCTGGGCCCGCCAACTGGAATCTATCCTCGACAAATATCAGTATCGCGCTTTTCTGGAATGGCAGTATCAGGTCAGCCCGCTGAACGAGCAGCCGTATTGATTGCGCAGGAGAAATTTAAGCGTGAATTTATACTTGGAGGCCACACTGTCCGACAGGTATGGCCGTCCCCTCTTGGCCGCCTCTGTCCGGTAGCTGAATTTTTTCGCGAATATGAAATTAATTTAAAGAAATTTTTGTCTGAGTAAAGAAAAAGACAGGCGGAGTATTAGGTGTCTTTCAAACAGTAAAAACCAGGAATTACCAGGCTGCGCAGAGTCTCCGGAATAGGGAGTGCCTCTGCCGGAGAATTCCCGCTAATTCCTTACTTTTACCGGCGTACCGAATTCCTATGCATGCAAACAGCTATGAAAAAAATCTTTATCGCCCAGCTCGCCGCCCTGGTTGCCAGCGCCTGCCTGCCGGTTTTGCAGAGCCGGTTCGTGACGCGGGAGGACGTTTCCCTCATCCCCAAAGAAGATCCCATCTGGCAGGTGCGGAGAGGCCGTAAAGACCCATGCAATGAATGGGCATCTTATCTGCCGGACACCAACCACCTGGACCATACCCCGCTTCGGCACGTCCGCGTGAACGTACATTGGATGAACACGCCCGATACAGCCTACCAGCTCCACGGCCGCCGGGCCATCGATTTCACCAAGGGCCTGCTGCACGCCGTGAACTACGACCTGATCAAGAACCGGAAAATGTGGCTGCCCAACGGCAACGGCACGCCGGTCTACCCCACGAATTACCGGTGTGTGCTCACGCCCGACCCCAATATCCCGGGCGACGAAGGCATCTATTTCCACTACGACCCGGAACTCACCTACTACGTCCATAAGGGAAAAAACCGCAACTTGTACCGCCGGGAAGTCTTCGACAAATACGGCGTACAGATGGATACCGTCCTGAACATATTCATCATGCCCCACCATCCGGACAGCGTGGCCTCTCCCACTTACGGCGCCTACGGCGTTGGCGTGGCCCTGGGCAATGCCATCAAAATATCGGGCATCTATACCAACGCCAAAGAACACGGCGACTACTGGAACTTCCGGGGCGTTTTCAACCACGAAGTGGGCCACATCTACGGCCTGTCTCACGCCTGGGTGAACGACGGTTGTGACGACACCCCCCTGCACAACAAAGAATGCTTTTCCCGGGGGCAATCCGCCCGGTGCGATACCATGACATCCAACAACGTGATGGATTACGCCGCCGTGCAGCACGCCTGGACGCCCTGCCAGGTCGGCAGAGTGCAGAAGCGCATGGCTCAGGAGAAAAACCGGGCACGCAACTTCCTCCTGCCCACCTGGTGCGAACTCAAGGACAGCATGGAGGTCGTCATCCGGGATACAGTGGAATGGAACGGCGCCCGCGACCTGGAAGGGCACCTGACCATCGCTCCCGGCGGGCAGCTCACCATCCGGTGCCGGGTTTCCATGCCTCCGGACGGCGCCATCACCGTACAGCCGGGCGGCGCGCTCCTCCTCGACGGCGCCCGCCTGCACAATGACTGTGGAAAGCAGTGGCAGGGCATCATCGTTCAAAAATTTGCCAATGAAACCGGAAAGGTAGGCTACACCAATGAACCCGTACTGGAAAATGCAAGAAACGGATGGCCGGCTCCGAGACCTTAAAAGGATTGTTTCACGGGTTTATGGGTTTACGGATTTACGGATCGGCAATCAGTAAATGATGAGGCTACAGAACCATGCCACCATGAGGCAAACTAAAGTACTACCGGCTTTCCTCTTTTTTTTCTCCCTGGTGCAGGTATTTTACCTTCCCACCTGGAACGCCGGTTTTGTAACGGATTTCACGGGGTTGTTGTGGCGGCTGGAAGGCAGCGGCGCCGCCGGCATCCTGAACAGTTTCGGCTTCCCTGCCCTTCAGCCGGTGCTCAATGCCTTTTTTTTCCTTTTCTATAAAGCTTTTGGGGCCAATCCCCTGCCCTGGTATCTCGTATTCACGGCGATGCATGCGCTGAACGGCGCGTTGCTCTATCGCTTTGGTGCCGCCGCCCTGAAAACTTACAGAGCCCGCGCGCCCCATCTGGCGGCATTTGCAGGCGCTGTTTTTTTTCTCCTGTCGCCGTATCAGTCGGAAGTGGTGACGTGGCGGGTCTGTTTCAATTTTCTGTTGTCCTCTTCTCTGATCCTGGGTGTTTTGATCCAGGCTTCGGGTTGGATGAAGGAAGGCCGCCTGCGCCAGCTTCTGGCGGCTCATTTGCTCTTTGTGCTGGCGTTGTTCACCTTTGAACTCGCCCTGGCGGTTCCCCTGGCCTGCCTGGCCCTGGCGCTTACCTTTCCGAAAGAAGAGGCCATCGAAGGGGGGCGTTCCCGGGCGTTGCGCCGGCTATGCCTCCCACAGTTCGGCATGCTGCTCGGCTATTTTTTGCTCAACCGCCTCATCCTGGGTGCCTGGGTCGGCCATTACGGCGCGGCGGTACACCTGAAGTTCCGGCTCGGCGACATACTGTCCAACTATTTCCTCTACGGGTTCAAGTTCCTGGCCTTCAGCCGGTACTGGCCCCATCCCTGGAAGGAAGGGCTTGTGTTGCAGTTGAAAGAGCCGGCTTTGCTGTATCCGCTGGCCCTGCTTGTTGCCGGGGGGCTGATATTTGCCTTCCTCCGCTTCCACCGCTGGAAAGGCGAAGGGAGAGCCGGCCTGTTGTTCCTGTTATTCTTCCTCCTTGCCCTGGCGCCGGCGATCAACCTATACTTCAACTATCTGCTGCACATCGAGAACGACCGCTATGGCTACCTGGCCTCTGCCTTTTTCTTCCTGGGGTTGTCCGCCCTGCTCTCCCTGCTGCCACGGCGGCTATACCTGTTGCTGGCCGCCGGCTTTATCGGCCTGTCAGCCATTTTCCTCTGGCGCACCAACCAGTACTGGAAACAGTCTACGGCTATCTACTACAGCCTTTTGGAGGGCTTTCAATGGCATGGCGCGCCCGCCGTGTACCTGCTCAACCTCCCGGACAACCTGCAGGGCGCCGTCCTGTTCCGCGACTTTTCCGGGCAGGGCCATGCCTTCCGGGACGCGCTTCAGTATATTCAAAGCAAACCGTATGCAGGCGAAATCTACGAAGTGGCCCAGTATAACCTGGCGTATCCGGCCGACGATGTCAGCGTCAGCATCGAAGCACCCCGGCAGTTGAAAGTTGAATTCAACCAATGGGGCAACTGGTGGTGGCGCAGAGGCATCGGCATGGGAGGGGGGTACGAAGCAGAATCCTATAAGGTTGTCAGCCACGGAAAGTTCTATTTGCTGGAACTGGACAGCATACCGGAGGGCGCCGTGTTCCTCTATCAATCCGCCGGAACGTGGAAGGCGCTTCCCGCCAAAGAGGCCCGGGAGGGGAGGTAGCCTTCCGGAGAGGCCGTTTCACAAAACATTATAATGATAAATATGAAGCAATTGCCATCAGCACAACAGGAAGAACTGATCCGGGTTTTGAAAACCCGTTTCGGGCAAAACAGCCACCGCCATAATGGCCTCGACTGGGCTGAAGTACAGGCACGCCTGGAAGCCAATCCCGAAAAACTCTGGCCGCTACACGAAATGGAAAGGACCGGCGGCGAACCGGATGTGGTTGGCTATGACGGAAAAACGGGCGAATACCTTTTTTATGATTGTTCGGCCGAAAGCCCCAAAGGCCGCCGAAGCGTTTGTTACGACCGGGAAGGGCAGGAATCCAGGAAAGAAAATAAACCGGAAAACAACGCCGTGGATATGGCCGCCGCCATGGGCATCGAGATGTTGACGGAAGAAGAATACCGGGAACTGCAGGCCCTCGGAAATTTCGATACGAAAACGTCAAGCTGGCTGAAAACGCCGGCAAACATCAGAAAGCTCGGCGGCGCCATCTTTGGCGATTTCCGCTACGGCCATGTGTTCGTGTATCACAACGGCGCCCAATCCTACTACGCTGCCAGAGGGTTCCGCGGGGCGCTCAGGGTTTGAGCGTATGTTTGGAACAGACAGAAATGATGTATGAAATAGATCAAAATAACCCCTTCGATTTATTTTGTCCTGGGCTATGACTACCGGTTCTCGCCCAACCTGCTGGCCAGAGTGGAAGCCTACTACCAGCACCTCTACAACCTGCCGGTGGAGGGGGTGGCGTCACCACTTTCCTGACCAAACTTTACCGCCCGGCCTGGCTGCGAAGTTATTGGATAATGGCCAACGGCGGCACCGCCGTTATATCCAGCGTAGCGGAGGCCAGCTGCACTTTGCCTTCGGTGGCGTTGAACTGCTCCAGCAGCCGCTGGTACAGCAGTGTCTTATTGCTCTTGCGTCGTTTGTAATCCACTACGAAGCGGAGGGTAAACTCGATCCAGTTGTCGGTAAGCCGGATGAAAATGACGGGCGTGACGTTGGCATCCTCGATCAGGTACTTCCTGACCATCTTTTTCCAGTATTGCCGGGCGTATCCGGCGTACTCGCCGAGCAGGCCGGCAGCCACCTCTTCGATGATGCGGTGAGCCAGGCCAACATCGCTGCCGTATTTGACCGGCAGGGTGATCTCGTCCCAGACAAAGGGAAAATCGGTGGAGTAGTTGAACACCGGCCCTTTAAAGACGAAGGAGTTGCTGATCTGGAGAATGCGGCCGCTGTAGTTGTCGCTCGTCACCCACTGGCCGATCTCCAGCGCTGCAGTTCTTCGATGAATGCTTTCAGGTTCATGCTGTTGTTATTCTGCCTGGCTACCCGTCTGACGTTGAACACCCAAATAGGCTCACCCAAAAGTTGGGTGTTTTTTTATCCACAAGTACTGAGGATTATCAGCTGAAAGGGCTGATAGTTATCAGTTATCCTTATCTTTTGGCGGCACAAATAATATTTAATCATGAAAGCACTGCTCTTCACCGGCGTCAAAGAACCACTGGTTTATACTGATGTAAATCTGCCCGAACACGACGACACTTTCGGTGTGGTCCGCCTCCGGGCCGCCGCCCTCAACCGGCGGGACTACTGGATCACCCTGGGCCTGTATCCCAACCTGCGTTTCCCCTCCGTGCTGGGTTCCGACGGCTGCGGGGAGTACGAAGGGCAGGAGGTCGTCATCAACCCCAGCGTCCACTGGGGGGATGACCCGCGCTTTTATTCCGACGACTATTTCATCCTGGGCATGGCGGAAGACGGCACCTTTGCGGAACAAGTGGCCGTCCGCAAAAAAAACATCTATCCAAAGCCGGCCCACCTGACCGCTGAACAGGCCGCCGCCCTGCCCCTGGCGGGCCTCACCGCCTACCGCGTACTGTTCAGCCGCTGCCAGGCCCGGGCCGGCGACAGGGTGCTCATCTCGGGCGTGGGCGGCGGTGTGGCTTTGCTGGCCTGCCAGTTCGCCATCGCTATCGGCGCCGAGGTGTACGTCACTTCCGGCTCGGAAGACAAGATCGAAAAGGCCGTCGCCCTGGGGGCCATAGGGGGAGCGAATTATAAAGATCCGGAATCGATGAAGGCCCTGCAAAAGCGGTCCGGCGGATTCGACGTGGTGATCGACAGCGCCGGCGGCGACGGCTTCAACCAACTGCTGAAAATGTGCCGCAAAGGCGCCCGGATCGGCGTCTACGGCGGCACAGCCGGCGCCTGGAACGGCATCAGCGTGCCGAATGTTTTTTTCAAACAACTCTCCATCTACGGCAGCACCATGGGCGCCGACGCCGAATTCGGCCAGATGCTGGACTTCGTCAGCGAGCATAAGATCGTGCCGGTAGTGGACCGGGTTTTCGACTTGAAGGATGGCAACGAGGCACTGCAGGTGATGAAAAACAGCCGGCAATTCGGCAAGATCGTACTTCGGATAGCCAATCCCGAAGGATAAGTTGCCGGTTCTCTTTTCCGACTTCCGACTTCCGACTTCCGACTTTCCGGCTTCCGCCCTGATCCAAACCTTTAACATCCCCGGTTCTTCCTTTTCCTTTCATTTGTGCTATTTTTGTCATCTGTCCGTAATAGCAGACGGAACTACGGCAGCGAAAAAGGCCCGAAACGGGTCTAGGAAAGGGAAACATGAGCCATTAATCATGTTTTTCTTTCTTTCAATCCCAAGAACATGAAAGAGCTTATGAGGCAAACCATAATCCTGTGGATTTTCCTGGCGGCCGCCGCTTCGGGCCGGAGCCAGCCCTGTGGCCTGGAGGATACCCTGTACATCAACCCCAACAGTACGCACACCTTCAATTTCGAGGTCTTCAACATCTATAACGACGACTTGTCCGCTCCCGACCAGGGCATCTGCGGCATCGAGATCGAGTTCTCCCATAATTATGTCGAAGATATGATCTTGTCCGTCACCTCTCCCGGCGGGCAAACGGTCACCCTCACCGGGCCCAACAGCGACGACCCGGTAGCCTTTACCAACTTCACCCGCTGGCGCATCACCTTCGTGCCGGATGCCGTAATGCCCGTGCCCGACTTCGGCTTCCTGCCCGCCTGGAACAACAACCAGCCCAACAACTGGGGGGTCTTCGGCCTCTACACCGGATCCTACCACCCCTACCAGGGCAGCCTCGAAGACTTCGATGCCGGGCCGGTCAACGGCACCTGGACGATCAACGTCATCAATAACCCTTCAGCCCAGATCGGGGCCATCCTCGGCTTCCGCCTCCTCTTCTGCGACGAAAGGGGGCTGGATTGCTGTTTCGCCGCCGCCGGCAACCTCGACACCTACGAAAACATCCTCGCCTGCCAGGGCGACAGCAGCCTGGCGCCGGACCTGCCGCCCGACTATTCGGGCACCCCGCCCGACACCAGTGAATACGGGTACACCTACCTCATCGGGCAGGACAGCATACTGCTGGCCTATGACTCCATCGTCAACCTCACCGGTTTTGCGCCCGGGCTGTATCAGGTCTGCGGCCTGTCCTATAAACGAATAGACTACGACAGCTTTCCCGCTCCCGACGGGCAGCTCACCATCGACAGCATCCGCCGCAACCTCAGCAGCCTGGAACCGGGCTTCTGCGGAGAGGTCACCGACAGCTGCCTGTGGGTGCGCATCGTCCCTCCTCCCGACACCACCTTCCTGGCCGGTTCCATCTGCGAGGGCGACTCCGTGATGGTGGGCGACAGCGTCCTGGCCGTCACGGGCAGTTATGACATCAGCCTGCAGAGCTATGCCGGCTGCGACAGCATCGTCCACTACGATCTCACCGTGATCCCTACCCTGTACACCGCCCTGGCGGATACCATCTGCCAGGGCGATTCGGTAGTGGTGGGAACGGCGGCTTACACCACCTCCGGCATGTATACGGACACCCTACAGGCGTCCACTTCCTGCGACAGTATCGTCAGCCTGAATCTCACGGTGGTGCCGCCAGTTACTCTGGATACCACAGTAGTGCTTTGTCAGGGAGAAAGTTTCCAGGTGGGCGACAGCCTCCTGACCACTACCGGCAATTATTCCATTATCCTGGCCTCTTTGCTGGGCTGCGACAGTATAGTCAACGTAAGCCTCCAGGTGCTGAGCGTGGCCGCCTCCATCGCTTCGCCGGATACCATTACCTGCTCGGCCCCTGTGATAACGCTCGACGGCAGCAGTTCCAGCCCGGCAGGCAGCATTGCCTATACCTGGCTGGACGCAGGCGGCGCCATCCTGGGCACCTCCCCTACCCTGGCGGCAAATGCCCCGGGTGCCTACATCCTCGAGGTTGCCCAGGCCCTCAACGCTGTGCAATGCCTCAGCCGGGATACCGTCGTGGTGGAGGCCGATACCATCTCCCCGGTGGCCGACGCCGGCCCGACAGATACACTGACCTGCGAGGTCGGCCAGCTTGTCATCGGCGGCCCCAACACCTCCGCCGGCCCGGAATTCCAGTACAACTGGAGCGCTGTCGGCAATGGCAATTTTATCGGGCCTGCGAACAACATTACTGCCACAGTAAACGCCGCCGGCCAGTACCGGCTTATCGTCGCCAATACCCGGAACGGCTGCCGGGATACCGCCTCGGTGCTCATCCGGCTGGACGAGCGGGTACCCATTGCGGCAACCGGCCCGGACACCACCCTGACCTGCGCCCGCACCAGCCTGTTCCTAAGTGGCGCCGGCTCCTCCACCGGCCCGGGTTTCGAATACGACTGGCTGGCGACCAATGGCGCCATTCCCCAGGACGCGAACACACTCATGCCCCTGGTTTCCGTTGCCGGAGACTACCGCCTGCTGGTCACCAATACCGATAACGGCTGCCAGGATTCCGCCTTTGTGCTGGTTACTTACGATACGCTTTCTCCTATAGCCAGCATAACCGCCCCAGCCGTTTTAAACTGTGCTGCTACCTCTCTCCAACTGGAAGGTTTTGTTGTTTATGCCGATCCTGCGCCCATCATCAACTGGACGGCCAGCAACGGCGGCAACATCGCCGCCGGCGCCGATGGCCTGACACCGGTAGTGGATGCCCCTGGCACCTACCAGTTGTTTGTCGAAAATTCCCGGAACGGCTGCCGCGACTCGGCTTCCGTCACCGTCCTGCAAAACATCAGTACCGTTTCGGCCGACGCCGGCCCCGGCGGGCTGCTCACCTGTACGGACGACACCCTGATGCTCGACGGTTCCGCTTCAACAACAGCGCCCGACCTCCTGTATTGCTGGTCGACAACAGGCGGCCATTTCACCGCCGACTCCCTGGGCATCATGGTAGGCGTCGACGCGCCCGGCACCTATCAACTCATTGTCAAGGATACGGTGACCTTCTGTGCCGATACGGCTTTCGTCACCATTACCCAGGACACCGTGGCGCCTGTATCCGACAGCGGGCCGGACCGGCTGCTGACCTGCGACAGCTCGTCCGTCACCCTCGATGGGACCGGCTCGTCCGTCAGCGGCAACTATGACTATGTCTGGATAGCTGTAAACGGGCTGACTCCGGTTGCTGCCGACACCCTCACCCCGGCCGTTTCCGAACCGGGTTCATATTTGATGGTCGTAACCGACCGCGACAATGGCTGCCTCGACACCTCCCTGGTGGAAGTCGGCATAGACACGATCTCTCCATCTGTCGCCATCGCCGAACCCGGCGCTTTGAACTGCATTACTGCCAGCCTCACCCTCGACGCCTCCGCCTCCGACAGCGGGCCGCCCTTCTCCTTCGCCTGGAGCGCACAGGCCGGCGGGCAGTTTGGCGCGGATACGAATACCCTAACTCCGGAAGTAGTGGCCGGCGGGTTATACCAGTTGCTTATTATCAATGAAAATACCGGCTGCCGGGATTCTGCCGCCGTGCTCGTCCGGGATTCTTCCGTGCAGCTGACGGCCCTGATCGGCCCGGCGGATACGCTGGACTGCGACTCCAGCCAGATCACGCTGGACGCGGCGGCCTCCAGCTCCGGGCCGAATATCGTTTACGAATGGTTTACCTTCGACGGAAATATCGTTGGCGCATCCGTGGGGGTGAACATCACCGTGGATGTTTCAGGAACTTATCGCCTCGTCGTCCGCGATACGATGGCCTTTTGCGCTGATACCGCCGAAGTATTCGTCCCCATCGACACCTTGCCGCCGGCTGTTTCGGCTCAGGTCAATGCGGAACTCAATTGCACAGTCACAGAGGTAGTATTGAACGGCGCCGGTTCCGATGCCGGCCCCGGTTTTAGCTACCTGTGGAGCGGGCCCTGTGTCGTTTCCGGGCAGGACAGCATTGCCGCCGTTGCCGATTGCCCGGGGATGTATTTCCTGCAGGTGGAAAATACGGATAACGGGTGCGCCGCCGTCGACAGCGTCGAAGTGGTTCAGGATGAGGATGCTCCGGCGGCAAGCGTCGGCGGCCCGTATACCCTGACCTGCGACAGCCTGCAGCTCACCCTCAACGGAGGCGGCTCCAGCCAGGGGCCCGATTTCACCTACTCCTGGGCAGGCCCGGGGATCACCAGCGGCGCCACATCATTGTATCCCGCCATCAATCTGCCCGGCCAGTATACGCTGACGGTACGCGATACCGTCAATACCTGCCTGTCAACCGCTACCGCTACCGTAGAAATTGACACCGTAGCCCCCATAGCGGAAGCCGGCGAAATCGACGTGATCACCTGCGACAGCAGCATTGTGACCATCGGCGGTTTCGAAACGTCTATGGGCCCCGGTTTCAGTTATCTCTGGACGACGGACGACGGCCAGTTTGCCGGCCCGGTGAACGGCCCCTTTGTCCGGGTGAGCCGGCCGGGCATTTATCAGCTGTCTGTCCGGAATATCGCCAACGGCTGCGCAGCGGTTTCGTCAACGACCGTATTTATCGACGACCAGCCCCCCAATGTAGAAGCCGGCCCGGATCAGGAACTGAACTGCGCCGCGCCGCAGGCCCTGCTCGACGGTTCGGCGTCCGACGTTGGTGCTTTCCTTCATTACGAATGGAGCGGCCCCTGCCTGCTTTATCCGGCGGATTCCAGCCGGATGCTGGTGGACTGCCCGGGCGTTTACTACCTCAGCGTGGTCAATGCCGCCAGCGGCTGCGTTGGCGTGGACAGTGTGGTGGTCAGCCGGGACAGCCTGCTGCCCGTCGCCGTCCTGCCGGATAGCCTCGAATTGTCCTGCCTGAACGGGACCGCCCTCATCGATGCTTCTGCCTCGGAAGGGGCTTCCTTCCAGTGGTTCTTCGAGGGGCAGCCGGTGGGCTTCAGCACCCTCACGCCGGTTGTCGATTCGGTGGGCATATACACGCTGGTCGCTGCCAACGCCGCCCGGGATTGCGCCGATACTGCCAGCGTGGCCGTCTGGCTTGACTGCACTCCGGACATCGTCATTGCCGCCCCCGATAGCCTTACCTGCGCTGTCACTTCCGTAACGATCGATGCCAATGCTTCCACATCCGGGGATTCCATTACTTACCAGTGGTCGGAACCCGGGCCGAGCTGTATCGTCAGCGGGCAGGGGACGCCGGAACTGGAAGTGCGCTGCAGCGGGCTTTATACCCTCATCGTCACCAATACCGTCGTGGGCCTGAGCGACACGGCCTCGGTCGAGGTGATTGCCAACGATACGCCCCCGCTGGCCGAGGCCGGCCCTTCCGATACGCTGACCTGCGACGAGCCGACGGCCATCCTGAACGCCGCGGGCTCCACCCAGGGGCCGGGCATCGGTTACTCGTGGACCAAACTGGATGATGATTTCTTTGAAGCTTCGGGCCTGACCGCAGAGGTCAACGACGCCGGCACGTACTTCCTAACCGTTATCGACAGCCTGACCGGCTGCGTGGATGAAGATATTGTCGTGATCGGGCGCAGTGCCGACCTGCCGGACGTCGGCTTCGGGTCGCAGGTTATCCCCTGCCTGCAGGACACTTTCTGGCTGCAGGCTTTTGTCGACCCGCCCGGGCAACCCTATGTATTCAGCTGGGTGGGAGACAACGTCATCGGCAGCGCCGACAGTTCCGCCGTATTGGTCGACACGACAGGGATACTGACCCTCACGGTTACCAACACCTCCAACGACTGCAGCACCTTCCGGGAAGTGGAGGTCTTCGAACAATCCTGCATCCCCTGCGTGGAAATAGGGCCGCTGGACAGCCTCACCTGCCGGGTGGACACGGTGGTTATCCAGGCGTCCTTCTGCGAGCCCTGTATCGGTTGTGCCCTGCAGTGGTCTACCCAGGGCGGCCTGATCCTCTCCAATACCGACTCGCTGCGGGTGCTCGCCGGCGCGCCGGGCGCCTATACCCTCACTGCCACCGATACGCTGGGCTTCTCCAGGGTGCTTACCGTCAGGGTCGTCGAAAATACCAGCCCCCCGCCGGCGGACGCCGGGCCGGATCAGGTTTTGGACTGCGACACCCCGGAGGTGCTACTCGGCGGCGGCCCTCCCGATCCGCGCCTTTCCTATCAATGGCTGGACGGGAACGGAGCGCCCACGGGGCAGGATACGCTGCCTTCCCTGGCCGTATCCACGCCCGGAACCTATCAGCTGCAGGTGACCGACCGGATAACCGGCTGCCAGGCGGCCAGCCAGGCGGCTGTAACCATCGACACCCTGCGCCCGGAGGCCGATGCCGGCCCGCCCGTGACCCTTACCTGCGATATGCCTTCCCGGGTTCTGGACGGCAGCGGCTCTGATTTCGGGCCGGAAATCACCTATTCCTGGAGCGGGCCGGCGGGCACCTCTATCGGCGGCCCCAATTCCTTCAACCCGACGGTGAGCGATACCGGATGGTTCCTCCTGACGGTCACGGACACGACAACAGGATGCTTCTCCCGAGACAGCGTACTGGTGAACCGGGACGGGGAACTGCCGCCGGTCCCCATGCTGTCGGATACCAACCTGACCTGCGGCGTTTCCGTGATCCTGTTGGTCGGCGAGCTGCCGCCCCAGCCCGGCTTTTCCGCCCAGTGGTGCCGCCTCGACGCCAACGGGCAACCCCAGGGGCCCTGTACCAATGACCTTTTCGTCGACGTTTCCAATCCGGGCACTTACCGCTTTGAGGTGCGCAACGACAGCACCGGATGCGCCAATTCCGCCACCATAGTGGTGGGAGAAGATTACGCTCCGCCCACTGCCGATGCCGGCCCGGACGGCATTCTGCTGTGCAGCGTGGACAGCCTGCAGCTGCAGGGCGGCGGCGGGCCTCCCGGCGCTGCCCTCGCCTACAACTGGACGGCAGTGGGCGGGAGCCCCATCATGGGCGCCGACAGCCCCAACCCGGTTGTTTACCAGCCGGACACCTTCCTGCTGGTGGTCACCAATCTCGCCAACCAATGCGCGGCTTCCGATACGGTGGCCGTCGGCCAGGACATCAACGCGCCGGCGGCCGACGCCGGGCCCGACACCAGCCTGACCTGCACCCGCGTCAATGTACGCCTGCAGGGGCAGGGCATGGCCGCCAGTGGCAATATGCAGGTGCGCTGGACAACCTTCGACGGGAATATCGCTCTGGGCGGCACCACCCTGACGCCCCTGGCCGATGCGCCGGGTTTGTACATCCTCCAGGTCGCCGACCTACAGAACGGCTGTGTCAGCACCGATACGGCAATCGTAGTTGCTGACCGGCAGCCTCCAACCGCCATTCTGGATTCCTCCACCCTGCAACTGGACTGCCGGACGGACAGCATCTTCCTCGATGCCGGCGCCTCCATCCCGGCCTCCGGCGCCGGAGTCGCATTCGACTGGCGGCAGGCACCGTTTGGCAGTATTGGCGCCGGCCCGCAGATCACACTGGGCAACACCGGCAATTACCGCCTGGTCGTATCCGACCTGGGTAACGGTTGTAAGGATACCCTCGTTTTTACCATACGGGCGGACTATGAACAGCCGGACGCGGCGATCGCCCCGCCCCTGATGATCACCTGCCTGCGGCCGTCAGTGGTGTTGAACGGCGGCGCCTCCTCCGCCGGGCCGGAGTTTTCTTACGTCTGGGCCGGGCCGGCGGGAGACACCCTTGCTGAAAACAGCCCGCAGGCAGTGGCCGACGCGCCGGGCACCTATCAGCTCACAGTGGTCGACGAGGGCAACGGCTGTTTCGCCACCGCCCGGCGCACCGTGGGGGCCGACACCATACCCCCGGCAGCCAGCATCCGGGAACCGGAACCACTGGACTGCGACGTCCGGACGGTACGGTTGGACGGCTCGGCTTCTTCCTTCGGGGATTTTATAACCTATGCGTGGACGACAGACGTGGGCCAGTTGGCCGCCCCGGCCGACAGCAACCGCACCATTGCCGCCGCGCCGGGCTGGTACACCCTGCTGGTCACCGACCTGCGCAATGGCTGCACCGCTGCCGACAGCGTGCTGGCCATCGAACTGGCCAGCCCGGTTGACAGTTTGCTGGCCCGGCCCTTCCCGCCTTCCTGCCCCGGCCGGGTGGACGGGCATATCGAGATAGATACCGTCCTGGGCGGCACCGGGCCATTCCTTTATGCGATTGAGGGAGGCAGCTTCTCCGGGCTGGCCCAATTTGAGGGCCTGCCGCCGGGCTCTTATCAACTAAGCGTCCAGGACGCCAACGGTTGCGAAGCAGAAACGACGATTGATATTCCGGAGGCGGAAAACATCCAGGTTGACCTGGGAGAGAGCTTCCTCACCCTCCGCCTGGGCAACACGGATACGCTGGTGGCGGAGATAACCCCCTCCAACTACGACACCATCTGGTGGTGGCCCTACGACAGCCTCAGTCCGCTCAACTCCCCCGTCCAGGTTGTCAACCCGGAAAAGACGACCACTTACTTCGTCTGGGTCAGCAACGGAGCGGGGTGTACGGCGACGGACAATATTGAGGTCCGGGTCGTGCGGGAATACCCGGTTTATGCGCCCAACGCTTTTTCGCCCAACGGAGACGACAACAACGACGGTTTTACGCTCTATGCGGGAGACGATGTCGTCAACATTCGCATCTTCCGGATTTTCGACCGCTGGGGAGACCTGGTGTTCGAAAGCGCCAATTTCCAGCCCAACGACCCCAACCTGGGCTGGGACGGCACCCTCGACGGTTTGCCGATGGACCCGGCGGTGTTTGTTTTTTACGCCGAGGTGGAATTTAGGGATGGGAGGATTGAGGTGGTGAGGGGGGATTTGGTGTTGATGCGGTAGATTACTTCTCCTACACAATTTCTAAAGGCTAACGCCGCCAATATGTCTTCTTTCTTCAATGAGGGGAAATCTTCTAAAATTTCTTCATAAGTCATGCCAGAAGCCAACCACTGAAGAATGTCTGAAACAGCAATACGCGTGCCTTTGATGCAAGGCTTGCCGAAACGGATATTCGGATTAATACTGATGTATTCCAGGTAATTTTGCATTCACTTATATTTTGGCGCCTTGAAATAAAACCGCCGATCCGGCAAGATAGTTGTTTTTGGGAAAAGGGGCAACCCAACAAATTTAATAGCTGACAGCCTCCAGTTCCTCTTCCAGCCAGCCGTCCAGCCCTTTGTACCAGTCGAGGTGGGGGGAGAACTGGTTGCAGCCTCCCCTGAAACCGATGCATTGGGTGTATTTCCACTGCTTGTGGCAGGCCGGGCAGCGGGCGGCGGTGGCAAAGGTATTCCATACGTGCCCGCAGGTGCAGGACCAGTAGGCGCCGCCGTCGGGCTCCCAGCCGCATTTGGGGCATTCTATTTTGACGTCTTCAGGCATTGGTGTATTGGTGTAAGTATATGGATTGAATTAGTGAATTAGCGAATGACTGAATACCACGGCTTTAGACCCAGATTTGTGTTGCACTACAATGGTCCGGTTACTTATTGGCACATTGGTGTATGGGTCTCGGGGGATAGTCCAATTTTCTGTGCCTCCTGAAAAACGCCCTTTTATTTTCAGGGATTTGCGTACGGCAAACAGCGGCGAACGGCGAACAGCTAATAGCGAACTGCCAACAGCGAACAACCCCGGTTCCAGGGATTCCCTGCACCCATGCACCCGCTCCCCCCCTTCACTCCGCTATTTCCCCGACCACCGCGCCCGTAATCTGCCGCAGGGCTTCCGGCGAAAGGCCCACCAGCAATCCCCGCTGGCCGGCGTTGACGTAAATGACGTCATAAGCCAGGGCGGAGGTATCGAGATAGGCCGGATAATCTTTTTTCATGCCGATGGGCGAGCATCCGCCGCGGATATAGCCGGTCAGGACCAGGATATCTTTCACGGGTATCAGGGCCATCTTTTTGTTGCCGCTGGCCCGGGCCAGGGCTTTGAAATCGAGGTTTTTGTGGCCGGGCACTATGGCCACGGCGACGCCGTTCTTATCACCTTTAGCGACGAGGGTCTTGAAGATGCGCTCCAGGAGCAGGCCGTTCTCTGCGGCGATATGTTCCACGCTGAGGTCTTCGGCATCATACTGGTATTCCACCGTTTCATATTGCACCTTCCGGGCGTCCAGCTGTCGCAGGGCGTTGGTCTTTTTACTCATGGTCCTCGTTGCTTATGTAGAGGGAAACCGCATCGCCCACCGAAATGGTTCCCCCTTGGATCACCCGGGCGGTAATGCCGCCGTGGCCGCGCATGGCGTTGAAGCCCCCGGGGCCGAAGTTTTCCTCCATGCGGGAGCAGGGGTGGCACTCGCCGGTGTATTCGAGCAGGGCCTCTCCCAGGCGGAACTGCTGCCCCTTCAGCGCCAGCAGGTTGATGCCCGAGACGAGGATGTTGCGGCGGGTGAGGGCGGGATCGACTTCCCCTATTCTCAGGATCGCCGCTACGGCCGGCAGGTGTTCGGCCTGGATGAGCGTCACCTGCCGCTTGCCGCTCCGCCCGCTGTAGTGGTCGCCGGAGAGGCCTGCTTCCGGGGTGAGGCGGGCCCCTGGCACGGCCTCGACCGCTCCGCGCTTCTGCGGCCGCCGGCCGATCCATTCGATCTTGCCGGAATGGGGGATGGACTGGAGGAGGTCTTTCATGGACTTAGGGGATATTTGTGTGTAAGTGTTTAAGCGCGTAAGTGTGTAAGTTTGTAAGTGTGTAAGTGTGTAAGTGTTTAAGTGTTTAAGTGCATTTGGGAGAGGTACGCCGGAGGGCTACAGGCTGACCAGACAACACATACATCCATACATCCACACATCCACACCTACGCCGCCTCCCGCGCCGTCACCACCTCATCCAGGAACCGCTTCAGCTGCTGCATCTCGTCCTTGCCCAGGCGCTCCCCGGTTTTGGCGGAAAGGTAGAGGAAGATGGCCAGGCCGGCGCCGACGGGCAGCACCCAGAGCACCGGGGCCGGGATGCCCAGGCTCACCTGAGAAAAACCGGTGATGGCCACGAACAGGCAGATGACGCCAATGATGGAATACATAAAAACGAACATCAGCCAGACCGAGGGCCTTGGGCCAAACAGGCCGCGGACGAGGGCACCCTGCCCGCTCTCGTGCTCCTCCACTTCCAGTGCCAGCTGGGGCGACCAGAAGTGTTGCTTGTCGTAGGGAATCTTTAGCGTAACATGATGGTCGGCGACATACCCGATGATGGGGCTGCCCGGCTGTTTAAGGGCAGCCCGCAGGCGGGCCAGGGCCTCGTCCTTGCTAAGGGGTATTTCCTGCTGGAACCGGGGGCGGATTTCTATGGCTGTCATTTTGTTATGTTATCTTTGGATAACCAGTCCACTAATTTAATGATCAATCCGGGGATGCGGAATAAAATGTCAGAAAAAAGAATCAAGCGTTAAACTTAACGTCCATTCCCGAGTCCAACCTCCCAAAACAAAAACGCCAATTCATGAAATTACCAACCACCAAACCGGCTATCTGCATGCTCTTGCTGGCTTCTTTCACTCTCGGCATGGCATTCACGCCTGCGGCTGAAATGAATCTCCCCAGCGCCACCGCTCAGCAACCCCGCTGGGAAAAACTCGGCCAGCGCCGGGTCGACCGCAAAGTGGACCGCGACGAAATCCTGGTCACCGCCCGGGAAGGGGCCTTCCGCAAGATCAAGCTCATCGTCCGCCGTTCTCCCATCAACATGCACCGCTGCGTGGTCCACTTCCGCAACGGCGACACCCAGGACGTCGAACTGCGCAACAACATCCCAGCCGGAGGCGAAACCCGGGTAATCGACATCGAGGGCAACCGCCGCATCATCACCAAAGTGGTGTTCTGGTACGATACCAAAGGGCTGCAGGATAAGGCGGTGGTGGAATTGTGGGGAAGGCATTAGGGGGTGTTGCGTACTGGGGTGGAAATGGGTGGAAATGGGTGGAAATGGGTGGAAATGCCCTGGGATCCACCGGCCAACGGGGCTATTCAGGAAAATGTGATACTGCTGTTCATACTTTCACCCTACTCTCGCTATTGCTGCCAGATAGAAAGCTGGCGTTGGACAACGTTGGCCGTCAGTGGGTTGCCGAAATCCCGTCGAACCTTGATCCTCGAACAATTGAACTCCGAACTTGTCCAACGTCAGGCCGGTAGCCTTAACGGCATGTTGCTCCTGGCCCCGAAATAACTTCCCCGTTATTTGCTGCCGAAAGCACCATTCCTGCCGCCTTTTCGACAACTTCCACCAGAGACTCTCCGTGCTTGTGACCCCTGGCTACCTCCAGCAATGCATCCCGTTCCAGCAGGCCCTCCCGTATCAGCCAGGAGGTAGCGGCGGCCAGGGCTGCGCCCTGTTTGCCTGCCTCTTTCCGGAAATCTCCGTAAATGGCGTTGGGGAAGGACTCTTCCCGCAGCGCGCTGTCCAGCACCAACGTCGTGTTTGGCCTGGCCCGGCTGCGGGCCTTGGCCATTCCGTCTTCGGTAACGGCGATGATCACATCCGGCGCCTCCAGGCCGGTGTAGTGAATCCTGCTTCTGGAAAGGATGACCTCCGCCAGGGAGAAACCGGTGCCGACAGTAATCGGGTATTCTCCTTTCATCGTGGCATGCAGGCCGGAGCGGATGCCGGCATTGGCGACCAGGCGGGCTGCCGATTGTATGCCGCCGCCGGCCGAGCCGGCGATGACGATGCCCAGCCGTTCCCGGATGTGGGATAGATAAGGAGCAGGCAGCGGGCCGCCTTTTCCGAACAGCGGGCCGGTGTCCCGGTAAGAGGCCCGGGCAGGCGGGCGCTGGCGGGACAGCTTCAAATCTCCGGGGATTACATCCGCCAGCTCCTTCAATTTTTTCACGCCGTGGGACGGGCACAGGCAGGCCACCTCGATGAGGGAGAAACCGGGCGTGGCGAGGGCTTCATGAAAATACGCCTTAAATTCGCCGGGAGCGGATATCCGGGCGCTGCAGGCAGCGCCTGCCTCGTGGGCCAGCCGGACGATGTCGAAGGGCGGCGCATCGTCGTCGACGTGTTTCTCAGCCTTGAACGCCTGGGTGGACAGGCCGCTCATCTGCCCCCCGGTCATGCCGTAGAGCAGGTTATTGAGCACGATGAGCACCATGTCGACATTGTGGCGCGCCGCCTCCAGCAGGTGCTGCAGGCCGATGGTGGCCCCGCCGTCGCCCTGTATGGCGATCACCTTTTTGCCAGGATCGGCCAGGCCCAGGGAAACGCCCAGCGCCAGGGCAGGCGCCCGGCCGTGCAGGCCGTGTATGGTGTGAGTGGCCAGGATGGGATCCACCAGCCCGGCACAGCCGATATCGCTGACGACGATGACGTCCAGCGGGCTGAAGCCGGCTTCTTCCAGGGCTTTGGCCAGGTTCTTAACGGCGACGCCATGCCCGCAACCGGGGCAGAAGGGCATGTCTTTAGTGACCAGGATGGGCTGAGTCATACGGCTAATTCTTTTATTATTTCCGAAGGGGCGATCATGCTCCCGATCTTGTTGACGCTCCGGATATGCGCCCTGCGGGCCTGCCCGTAGATCAGTTCCCGGAGCAATCCCGGCAGGTTCTCTTCCACGAACATCTGTTTTTCGTAACGTTCCAGGATGGACAGGATGGCCGGCGGGACGGGCAGCAGGGTCTTGATGACCAGCAGGGACACTTTCCTGCTCTGCCGGCGCAGGGCGGCCACCGCATCCCGCGCCGCATCGGCGGAGATGCCGTAGGAGACGATCAGTTCCCCGGCGCCGTCTTCTTCGTCCAGTTCGAAGAAGGTGAATCCGGAAATGTTTTGCTCCAGCTTGTCCTGCAGCCGTTTGGTATTGGCCATGGCTTCCGGGCTTTCCTTCTGGATGAGGCCGGCCCGGCCGTGGGTGGAGGCGTTCAGCCGCACCTGGTGGGTTTCATCCCCCAATGGGATGAAGGGCGGGACGCCATCGGCCCCGGCACGGTAGGACTGGTAGGGCAGCGCTACCTCCAGCTCCGCGCTTTCTACTTTTTTAATTTCCGGCAGGCCGGACAAGTCGAAACTCCTGTAGGTCATCACCATCTCTTTGGAGGTGAGCAGGACGACGGGCGTGCGGTAGCGAACCGCCGTTTTGACGGCCTCATAGGCCAGGTTCCAGCAATCTTCGAAGCTGGACGGGCAGAAAACCGGGATTTGGTATCCCCCGGAGATGGCGCCCCGGAGCAGCAGGAGGTCGCCCTGGGCGCCGGTGGTTGCCGAGCCCGTGCTTGGCCCCAGCCGTTGGGTGACGATGATGAGCATAGGCAGTTCCATCATGTGGGCCATGTTGAGGCTTTCCACCATCAGGGCCAGGCCGGGGAAGGAGGTGGCCGTTACCGGCATCCGCCCTGCGGCCGAGAAGCCGGCCATCCACTGGAGGACGGATATTTCGTCGGGGCCGGCCAGAAAGAGGGGGAAGCGCTTTTGAGCGTAAGCATAAAACCAGTTGGACGGGGTGATGGGGTAGCCGACGTACACATCGGCGCCTGCCCGTACGCAGGCTTCGGTGATGATCTTCGAGCCGTCGATCAGTTGCATAGGAATGGTTTTTGGATAGCCAGGACAAGTTTTTCCAGCGGGCAGCCCCGGAAAAACCTGCCCCCGCCTCCTGCAGGCAAGAGCCGATGGGGAACAGGGAATGGAAGAGCAAGTTATGAGGGTTCGGGGAAAGCCGGGATGATTTTTATCAACTTGCCGGACTTTGGATCATAGACCTGACAAGTCTACCGTCGTCTCCCTGCGGCCGGGACTTGTCAAGTCTTATACTGACGCACGGCAGGTTTTGTCGACTACAAAACCCGCCGGGTCAGTATATACAGGCATCGCTGGTTTTGTTCCTGACAAAACCACGCGTTCGCCAGTATAGCTTACAATTCCAGCGGCATTTCCCGGAGCCGCCGCCCGGTCAGCCGGAACACGGCGTTGGCGATGGCGGCGCCGATGGGCCCCAGCGGAGGCTCGCCGACTGCCCCCGGCGCGTCGGCGTTTTCCAGGATAACGACGTCGATGTCCTTTGGAGCATGTTTCATCAGGGCCATCCGGTATGGCCCGTAGATGGTGGGCGTCAGCCGGCCGTTCTTCACCGTCATCTTCTCGTACAGGGCGGCGCTAAGGCCCATGATGATGGCGCCCTCGCACTGGGCCCGCACCTGGTCGGGGTTGACTGCCAGGCCGGGGTCGATAGCACAGGTGACTTTATGCACCCTGATCTCCTGACCTTCGATGGAGACCTCCGCCACGTGCGCGCAGGGGGTATTGGCATCGGTGGAGGCGGCAAAACCCATGGCGCGGCCGTTGTGGACGCCGTCTTTCCAGCCCGCTTTATCTGCTGTGGCTTTGATGACTTCCTTCAACCGGTACCCCGCCTCGTCATCCTGGATCTGATCCAGCCGAAACTGCACGGGGTCTTTTCCGGCCTTGATGGCCAGCTCATCCATAAAACTCTCGATGGCAAAGGTATTGGCCAGCAGGCCCAGGCTGCGCCACCAGCTGGTGGCAAAGGGCAGCTTGACCCGCCAGGAGACCGCCCGGTAGTTCGGGATTTTACCATACTGGATCATGCCGCCCCGCCAGGCGCCGGCGTCGGCCCCGAGGATGGGCTGGGCAATGGCGGGAAACAAAGGAGAGCCGAACATGACGTCGCCGCTGGAAACATGGTGCTCCATGGCTTCGATATTGCCGTCGGCAGACAGCCTTGCCTTCATCACATGATGCGTGGGCGGGCGGAAGGTATCATTCTGAAACTCTTCCTGCCGGTTGAAGAAGCATTTGACCGGTTTGCCGACGGCCCTGGACAATACCGCCGCCTGCATGGCATTGGGGGTGTGCAAACGACGGCCGAACCCACCGCCCAGATAGGTGGGGATGATGTTTACCTTTTCCTCGTCCAGCCCCAGGCGGCCCGCTACTTCCCCTCTGGTTATCCTGACCACCTGGGTGGAGATCATTACCGTGGCCTTGTCTCCATCGACGAAGGCCAGCGCTCCGTTGGGCTCCAGCTGGGCGTGGGCGCCGATGGGGCTTTTGTATTCCGCCGTAATGATATTCTCCCCATTATCCAGCACATTTTGCGCACTGCCTTCCTTCTGAATGACGAAAGGCTCTCCCTTTCCAACTTTGATCATTTCCTCAATGTCTTCGGACTGCCACTTTTTCCCGGTTTCCCAGGTTACTTTTATGGCATTCCTGGCGTTTTCAGCTTCCATGCGGGATTTGGCCACCACCCCCACGAAGTCCTTCTCCTTTACCACTTTCACTACTCCCGGCATCTTTTCCGCTTCCGTAGTATCGGCGCTTACGTACCTGGCGCCGATAGCGGACGGCCTGGCGACCGCCCCGTAGAGCATGTCGGGCATAGTGGCGTCCATGCCGAAGATAGGAGCGCCGATGACCTTATCGCGGAGGTCTAGCCGGGGGATGGGTTTTCCCACAAATTGGTACGCGTTGGCGCCCTTCAGAGGCGGAGTATCGGGAATCGTCCATTCCGTTACGGTTTTAACAATATCGCCGTAAGCCAGAGATTGGCCATTGCCCGACACAACGCCCTCCTTGACGGTGAGCGCGGCGGCATCCATTTTCAGGATACGGGCGGCTTCGTTCTTCAGCATCTCCCGCATGGTAGCGGCCAGCTCCCGCAGAGGTTGCCAAAGGCCGGAAATGGAAAGGCTGCCCCCGGTGGAAAGGCCATCGATGTTGCCGGTAGCGGTAGCCGCATGTACGACTTTCATCTGGCGGATATCCACTTCCAGTTCATCGGCGGCGATCTGGGCCAGGCCGGTAAAAGTGCCCTGCCCCATTTCCACTTTGGGCGAATGCAGTATGACCTGGTTATCCGCCGTCACTTCAAACCAAAGCTGCGGCGTTTCGGTATCTCCCAGGTAGGAAGGCTCCATTGAATTGGCCATCTCTGCCAGAGACCGCCGCCAGATCGGGCGGGTAAAGTACCCTGTTCCCAGCAAAACACCGACGCCTACTGCCGACCGGACGATAAATTTTCTCCTGGAAAATGTCTTTTTATTTCTTGATTCACTCATGATGTAGTGCTTTTAACTGTTGGCATTTTTGATCTCCGCCGCCCGGTGGATGGCTTTCCGCATCCGGTAGTAGGTAGCGCAACGGCAGACGTTGACGATGTTGTCGTCGATGTCCTGGTCCGTCGGGTTGGGCACCTTTTCCAGCAGGGCGGCGGTGGCCATCATAAAACCCGGCTGACAATACCCGCACTGTGGCACCACCTCCTCTATCCACGCCTGTTGTACCGGGTGCAGTTCATCGCCGGCCGAAAGCCCCTCTATGGTCGTTATGTCCCGGCCTTCCGCAAACTTGGCCGCGAAAGAACAGGAGCGCACCGCCTCGCCGTCGACGTGGATGGTGCAGGCGCCACAGGCCGCTTTCCCGCAGCCAAATTTGGTGCCCTTCAGATCGAGCATATCCCGGATGACCCAGAGCAGTGGGGTATTCCCGTCTGCTTCCACCCTGCAGGGCTGGCCATTTACGTTGAATGAAATCTTCATTGTTCCTGGTTTTGGTCTGTATATTTTACTACTGCAAACTTTTTAGAGCGCGCCTATGCAAGAGCACAATGCCCCCGAAGTGTCCGGGAAATGTGTGCATCTCCATGTATCTCCATGTATTTCCATGTATTTCCATGTATCTCCACGTATTTCCACGTATCTGCACGTATCTCCACCCATTTCCCTCCGCCTACTCCTCCGGTACCGGCGCGCCGGCTGCCGCCCATTCTTTTACGGCTTTGATGTATTCTTCCTTCGGGACGGGCGGTTTTTCCCGGGGCACGCCATTGGCGTCTACGCCCGGTTCCCATGCCCAGAGTACCAGCTCATGTTCCGTCAGGTGGTGTACGGTCTCTTCCAGCGTCCGGCCTCCATTGCGGGCAGGGTCGAGGATGGACCGGGCAATTTCCACCCGGCTCAGGCCTTCCCATTGCATCTTCAGCGGCGCCAGGTGCCATTCCGGCGCTCCTGGCACGCCTGAATAATTGTTATTCTCCTGCCGGTGGCAGGTAGCGCACTGCAATGCCGGCAGCCCATGGCCGTCCTCGCCCCGGCGTACGCCGAAATTGTGGTAATGGCTGTCTTCGCCCTGCCGGGGCCGGTCGCCGGCGGGGTGGCAGTTCACACAGCGCTTATGGGTGAGGACGGCCATCATTTTGTCGAAGGCTTTCATGGCCTCCTCCTGCGTTTCCGGGGCGGGTACCGGCGGCGTCACCCTGCCCCCCTGTGATCCCGGAGAAGCAAAAGCGAGCGCCAGGCCTGCCAGGAGGATCAGGCAGGCGGTGTAAAAAAGATAATTTTTTTTCATAATCACCACATTAAAGTGAGTACTTACTTATTTTTTGTGCAAAAAAAATATCATACACTGTATTTCTCCAGGAGAAAGGCCTTGAATGCCTCCTGGGTTTTCACTCCGTCCCGCAAAATCTCCGTGGAGATGGCGTCGATGATCTGGTTGAGCAGGGCCGCTTCCTTCTCGGGGTCCTTGTATCCCAGTTCTCTGAACGCCCAGGCCAGCTTGTCGATCAGGGGTTTCATCTTATTGGGGTTGTGGTATTCCTCTTCCCATTTCAGCTTGAACTGCAGCTTCCAGTAGTCGTATTCAGACGGGTCGATGCTGAACGGCATCAGGATGAGCTTCCGGATGGCCCGTTTGGGGTCGTCCTCGAAAATAACCGGGGCCAAAAGCTGGCCGATCCGCGCCTCGACATCCTCCATGATGGCCCGCAGCAGCCCCTTTTTGTTACCAAAATGCCGGAAGATCAATCCTTCAGATACGCCGGCCCTCTGCGCGATCCGGCTGGTGGACGTGGCGTTGTACCCATCTTTGGCGAAAAGCTCGAGGGCGGCGCTGAGGATGTTTTCTTTCTTGTCGGTCATTTACAAGTGAGTAATCACTTGCAAATATAAAAAAATGATTTGAAAATGCAACCCTTTGCCCCTTAGAAACCCGGACAGGATTAACAGGAAAGCTGCCAACAGCCTGATGCCTGTTTGGGGTCGTGCAACAGGTATATGTAGACAGGATTAACAAGATTATCAGGATATATACACCCCTGTGAAGCAAGCCACTACATCCTGTTAATCCTGTTAATCCTGTCTACTTTCGAATCACGACTCTGTAGCGCAAGCCGCTACATCTTGTTCATCCTGTTAATCCTGTCTAACTTTCGGCCTTTTTCCCAATCCCGGAGCCAAATCCGTCAACCTTTTATCCTGATGCATATCCCCTCTGCCCCTCAAAAAAATGATCGGCTGAAAATGTCCCGTTTTACTATCTTCGCCCCAAAAAATTACCGTCCTATGAATAAATCATTGTTCGTTCTCGCCATGGCACTGCTGGGCCTCATCAGTTTCTCCTGCCAGGAATCGGGCGGCTCGGCGGAGTTGCAGCAGGAAGTGCTGGCCAGCCCCGAATTTTCCGCCTTTGTTGCAGCCTACCAAAGCCGGGGCGCCGACCTGGTCAAAGAGCGGCAGGAGCAGAGCCGCAAGGCCGAAGAAGAACTGGCGAACCTGGATACCAGAGAAAAAATAGAGCGCCGGGAACAAATGGCCCAACAGCGCCGGGCCGAGCAGGAAAAGGAACAGGAAATGAAAAAACCCCTGGACGAGCGCAACAAAAAGATCAGCAGCCTGCTCTCCGAAGAAAAAAAGCTGTCCCCGGAAGAACTCAAAGCCGCCATCCGCGAGATCGACCGCTCCCTGGGCATCACCCAGGAAATGCTCGTGCCGGCGCGGACGCAGAAGATGAAAACCGCCCTGGCCGACCTGATGAACCGATTCCCGGAAATCCGGGAACAGGAGGCGACGTTTCTGAAGGATTGCCTGGATGCTTACGGACAGGATACCAAGAGGTAAAGGATTGACAGGATCGAACGTGCCGTTTTGAAGCTTGCCCGGATGAAATAAAGACAGGATTAACAGGATTAACAGGATTAACAGGTAGCGTCAGCATTGGTTCCCTTCGACAAGCTCGGGGCCGGGTTTGCTGGCAATCAACCGCTTAGGTTCCCGGTTTGGAAATAACCAATTTCACCGAAACTCCCGCGCATCTTTCCCGATCAGGTAGTTCGCCACCCAGCTGTAGGCAAACACCCCCACCAGGAAAATGATAGCCAGGATATTCACCCCGGATGTCAGCACGGCCACCAGCCCGACGGCAGCCAGGGTGTAGGTATAATAGGCGAGCTGCCGCCGCGCCCGCCCCCGGGCATCGACGCTGAACAGCCCGCCCACCGGCAGCAGCAGCAGCAGGAGGTACAGGCCCAGGTAGAGCAGCATGCCCACGCCGCTGAACCAGTAGGCCAGCAGGCTGGCGGCGGCCCCGGCGCCCAGCAGGCCGACGATGGTGGACGCGCGGAGCTCGTCTTCATCCAGGGCGTACTTGCCCAGGGGGTGCAGGCGAAGGAAAAGGTTGGACACCGGCATGGCGATCCAGGAGGAGAAGGCCAGGAGGATATACAGGCCGATAAACGGGTACAGGAAAGGCGCCAGGGAAGGCGAGTTTTCCGCCACTTCAATCATGATCCGGTAGAAAATGTAAATGCCGATGATGAATACCCAGCGCCCCTGCTGGTTCATCTTGCCAAGCCAGAGGAAGTATTTCAGCACACCCCGGTAGAGCCAGTTGCGGGCCTTGATGGCCTCCTTGAGGCCGGTGCGGGCATAGCCGTTGTTGGGTTCCAGGCGCAGGGCTTCCCGGAAGTACCCGAAGGCCTCATCGTAAGCGCCGCGTTCGATGGCTACCCAGCCCTTATTGGCGTGGGAGTAGCTGTCCTCCGGGGCGTGGTGCAGGGCATAGTCGATGGTCTGCATCGCCTCGGCCTTGCGGTTGAGCTTGACCAGCGCCTGGGTGCGCAGGTTGATGAGGTTGACGTGTTCGGGATCCAGCTCCAGGCCCTGCCCGGCGGCGGCGAGGGCTTCCTGCCAGTTCTCTTCGTAGAACTCGATGTGAGCGCGCAGCAGGAAAAAATCGGGGTCGTTGGGGTTGAGGCTCAGGGCGCGGGCCACCGTTTCACGGGCCTCCTTCGTCCGTTTGTTGTAGAAATAGGACCGCGCCAGGGTATACAGCAGGAAGCCGTTGTTGGGAGCGAACCGCATGGCGCGCTCGCTCACCTCCAGAGCTTCGGCGAAGCGCTTGCCGCTGAGATAACACTCCGCCAGCCAGGCCATGGCGTAGGCATCGCCTGGCTGTTGGGAGAGCGCTTCTTTGAATTCGCGTTCCGCTTCCGCCAGGCGGTTTTGGGCAAGCAGCAATTTGCCTCGTTCAAGATGAATGTTCATTCCAGGTTCTTTAGCTATGGTGTAACCACCGCAATAATTACAACCGGGACAACCAACTGGCAATCGTCCCCAATAATAAGAAAATAATCATTCCAAACGCAGCCCAGGCCTTGTGGTAATAGTCTTTTTCCAGCAGAAAGGCAGCTTCCGGCTCCTTCCTCAGCAGCAGGTTGGAAGCCGGGATGATCAGCAGGGGTACCATCAGCAGGGTTATCAAAGTAGCCAGAACCGGCAGCAAAGGCCCGGAGGTATTTATCGAACCTTCGAAGGCCGGCTGCGCAAACATCATCCCCAAAACGGTGAAACCGCCCACCAAAACTTCCGGCTGTTTCCGGAGGTAAACGGACCATTTCAGCAGCCAGCGGTACCAGCCCACCCTACCCTTCAGGCATTCAACCAACCCTTCCCGGGCAAACAGGTTTCCGGGGTTCGACCGAAGGGCGGCGCCAAAGTGTTCGCGCGCCTCCTCCACTTCCTTTTTTTCCAGGCAAATCCACCCCTGAAGGCAGAGGTTGTTGCTGTCGTTGGGCTGCTGGCGCAGGGCGTCGAGGATGGCAGCGCGGGCGGCCTGCCCATTTCCTGCTGACCAGAGCAGCTCCGCCCTGAGTTGGAGCAGTTTTGGGTGGCGTGGCTCTTTTTCCAGTCCCGTTTCAATTTCCGAAAGGGCTTTCCTTGTTTTTTTGCGGCTTTTAAAAACCAGGGCCCGGTACCAATGGTAGAAAGCGGATGCCGGTTCGAGTTGCAGGCCGGTTTCGATTGTTTCCAGGGCTTTTTTGTAGCGGTTCTGATAAAACAGGGAGACAGTCAGCGCGCGCAGTGCGGATTTCAGGCCGGGATTTTTTTCCAGTGCCTGGCGGGACAACTCTTCGGCCTCCCGCCAATGGTTCTTCCCTATCCTGCACCAGGCAAGCATAGCGATGCCCCTCGCATCATCGGGCTGCTGCGCCAGGTGTTTGCGGGCTTCCTCTTCCGCCTGGTCAAAACGCTGGCGTTCGATCAGCCACCAACTGCGCCGCAGGGCTTCGCTCATTTCTTGATATTCAGGTACTGTAGAATTTCATCGTAGATTCCCGCCTCATTAGCAAAGAGGGCATAGTTCTTAGCAGTGCTGAACCACTCTTTCGTCGTCGCCCGGTGTTTTTTGGCGGCATTTTCCAGGTCGGCGGTCTCCAATGGCGAGGGCACGCCTTTTTTCATGGCCTCCTCCAGTTTGGATTCGATGGCCAGGTCGATGACGGCCTCCAGGTCGGCGCCGGAAAAGCCGTCGGTTTTTTTCACCAGGCGGCCGTAGTTGACATCGCCCACCGGTTTTCCCTTCAGTTTGATGCGCAGGATGGCTTCGCGGGCGGGTTCGTCGGGCGGCGGCACGAAGATGATGCGGTCGAAACGGCCCGGGCGGCGGAAGGCGGAGTCGAGGTGCCAGGGCGCGTTGGTGGCCGCCAGGATGAGCACGCCCTCGTTGTCGTAATCCACGCCGTCGAGCTCGGCCAGGAACTGGTTGATGACGTTGCGGCCGGCGCTGTGCCGCATGTCGGTACGGCTGGCGCCCAGGGCGTCCACCTCGTCGAAGAAGAGCACGCAGGGTTTGAGGCTGCGGGCTTTCTGGAAGATGGCGTGCAGGTTGCGTTCGCTCTGGCCGATGTACATGTCCAGGATGTCGCTGATGCCTACCGGGATGAAGTTGGAAGCCACCTCGCCGGCAGTGGCGCGCGCCAGGTGGGTTTTGCCGCAGCCGGGCGGGCCGTACAGCAGGATGCCGCCGCCGATCTTTTTGCCGTAAGCTTTGTAGATTTCGGGGTGTTTCAGGGGATGGATGATCTTCATGCGCACCTCCTCCTTGACTTTATCCATGCCGCCCACGTCGTCGAAGCGCACTTTGGGGCGTTCGATGTCGATGCCGTCGCGGGTTTCCGCGTCTTCTTCGGGGCCGCCGGCCCTCAGCTTGATCTTTTCCGGGCCGGCCGACGCTTTCAGCTGGAGGTTGATCTCCGATTCGAGGTAGGAGTCGCGAAGCCCCTCATTCAGGGCGATGGCGGTTTCATACGCATCTTTGGCCTCTTCGGCTTGTTTGCCCTGAAGCAATAACTTGGCATACACCAGCCAGGCACGGGCGGGCGGTTTGGGTCCTTTGACCAGCTCTTCGACGATCACCAGCCCCAAACCGGTTTTTTTCTGGGCCTGGAAGGCGTCGGCGAGCCCCACCTTGAGGTCCGGGCTTTCGGGCGCCAGGCGCAGGGCATCCTTAAATTCTGCCTCCGCCTCTTCATAGCGCTCGTTTTTCATCAGGGCGTTGGCCAGGAAACGGCGCAGCGGCAGGTTGTCGGGAGAGTTCCGCACTGCCTCGCGCAGTTGATCGATGTCGTCCATGTGTTTTGGTGTTGCGGTATTATGGTGTTGCGGTGTTGCGGCCGGGCGGGTGCCGGGACGGCCGCATGCCTGGCGATGAAGCGGGCCGAAGCCGGACATACTTTCTCTCATGGCAATTGCCATGACGGATGCGGGGCCGTAAAACCATAACGCCGAAACACACACCACAATACCTGAATTCAGCAATCAACCATCTAAACGCCCCCCTTCACCTCCAGGTTTCGTTTCATGTCCTTATCCTTGGGCAGGGTGCCGAACACGTAATCCCAGATCGGGGAGGATACGCCGTACATGATCGTATCGTCCTTGTAGTGGTGGATGGCGTGGTTTTTCCAAAGCTCTTTCAGGATGTTGTTGGGCGGCCGGAAGATGTGCACGGAATAATGCACGAGCAGGTAGAAGGCATAGCCCACCATGAAGCCGGCGAGCGTGGAAAAAGAGAAGCGGTCCAGCACGAGTTCGAAGATCAGCAACAGGATGGTGCCGATCACCACGCTGAGTACCGGAGGCATCGCCAGGCGTTGTTTGTCCTTGGGATAATCGTGGTGAACGCCGTGCACGTTGTAGGCGAACTTGCGGCTGGCTTCGCTCTCCAGGTCGATATGGTAAACGAATCGGTGGAACATGTACTCGGCAAAAGTAAAGAGGAACCACCCGGCGAAAAACAGGCCGACGACCTGCAGGTTGGTGAGGTCGGTCGCTATTTTGGTGTAATAGATCAGGCCGGCGGCGTAGAGGAAGAACATCGTTACCGGAATGGCTATGTGCGTACGCGACAGGCGGTCCAGCCATTTATTTTCGAATAACCGGGGGGAGACGTTCTCATTGGTCACGAATTTTTTGTTCTTCATGGATGTAGACGTTGGTTGTTATCAGAAATACTTTTTTGGGCGAAGCAGGGAATTTCTGAAGTTGGTATGCTAATGAAAACAAGGCAACTGCAAATTTAGGTTCCCCGCCCGAGGAAAAAAAACTCCGGCCCCGCCGGCCATTGCCGTATCGGCCAAAGGGGCTGCCCGCCGGATCATTCCGGATGATTTTCCGATCAGGCGCCGGCGGGCTGCAATAGGCGAAAGCCAGAGGGCGATCAGCTCAGGTTCTTGAGGGTTTGGCGGAGGTAGCGCTTGTATTTCATCCGGTAGGCCCGGTAAATCTTGCGGTACCGGGCGTAGGAGTCTTCCGGCATTTGCTCGCGCATGAAGCCCTGTTGTTTCATCCACTCGTCGTTGTATACCTTGCCCAGGTAGCGGGTGCCGTGGTCCGGAAAGAGAACGACCGCCACGTCCGAAGGCTTGAGTTCGCTTTTGATGCGGAAGACCGCCTGCATGGCCGCACCGCTGGAGTAGCCGACCAGCAGGCCTTCCATGCGGGCCAGCTGGCGGGTGCGGTGAGCGCTGCTGCGGTCGGTCACTTTGATGAACTCGTCGATCAGGTCAAAGGCGACGTTGTGCGGAATGATGGTCTTCCCCAACCCTTCAACTTTGTACGGATAAATCTCGCTCTTATCGAACAGGCCGGTCTCCCAGTATTTCTTCAGGACGGAGCCGTAGGCATCCACCCCTATGATGCGGATATCCGGGTTTTGCTCCTTGAGGTAACGGGCCGTGCCGGAGAGGGTGCCTCCCGTGCCGGCGCAGCAGATGTAATGGGTGATCGTTCCTTCCGTTTGCCTCCAGATTTCCGGCCCGGTGGTATGGTAGTGGGCCATAGAGTTGTCGAGGTTGTAATTCTGCCCCAGGTAGAAGGAGTTCGGGATGTCCCGCGCCAGTTGTTCCGCTCTGGAGTAGTAGGAGCGCGGGTCCTCCGGTTCGGCGTCTGCCGGGCAGACCACCACTTCGGCGCCCATGGAGCGAAGCAGGGCGAGCTTCTCCTGGGAGGCCTTGCTGGAGACGGTCAGGACGCAACCATAACCCTTCAGGCTGCACACCATGGCCAGGCTGTAGCCGGTATTGCCGGAAGTGGCTTCGATGATGGTGTCTCCCGGCCTGATCCTGCCGTTTTTTTCTGCTTGTTCTACCATGTAGAGGGCGATCCGGTCCTTGGCCGACTGGCCGGGATTGTAGGCTTCTACTTTTCCATAGACCGCCGCCGGAATATCTTCACAAATTCGGCTGAGCTTGATAAGCGGTGTGTTGCCGATAGTTGCCAGAACGTTTTCGTATCGCATATATGCTAGCTTATTTTGCTTACAACTTATAACCGGGGGGTTGAAGTTCGTTCTTTTGGTTATATTGGAACTGCAATATCACAACAAATGTATACAAAAAACGACAGGTTGGGTGTTTCAAACAAATCAAAGTGATATGCAATAATACTAAGGAAGCGGCAAAAAAAAAAGATTATTCGCAGATGTCCAATTCAAAGATATCATTGAAAGCACGGCTCATCCTCTATTATAAAGGGAAAATCTTGTTACTGAAACAAACAAAACCCAATGGAGGAAACTATACGCTGGTAGGCGGCAACGTCGACTCCCAGGAGTTCGCCCGCCAGGCCCTGATCCGGGAGAGTTACGAAGAAGCTGGCATCACGCTCAGGGAAAAAGACCTGCAACTGGTCCATGTCCTGCACAAAGTCATCGGAGACGAACACCGGATGGTCATGTACTTCAAGGCCTACCGCTGGGAAGGGGAACTCAAGGCACGGGAGACCCACAAGTTCAAGGAAGCGGAGTGGTTCTACCTGGAAAGCCTTCCGCGCAACCTGACTGAGACGGTGAGGCTCGTCCTGGAAGAATACCGCAAGGGGCGGTTTTATTCGGAGTATGTGAAGAAGTAGGGCGGGGAGGCAGCGGGAGGCGTGTATTTGTGCATTTGTAGCCCTACGGGCCGGGTGGCCGGCGCCCTCCAGGCCATACATGTACGCAAATGCACAAATACACAAATACACATTTTCTACTGCTTCACCAGCTTGGCTTCAGCTGCCGCACCGCTGCTGGCTTTGGCCTTTGCGCAGGCCGCCTTCTGGGCGGCAGTGCAGCGTATTTTGCCCGGGTCGGACACTTTGGTGGCACGGGCGCCTTTTGACCGGCAGTCCTGCTTTGACTTTACGCATTGTTTTTCCCGGGGGGAGATATTCACGAATTTCCCTGATTTGCTGCAGTATTCTACCGGCGTGTATTTCACTTTGCCGCTGGCCGCGCATACTTCTTTGCGGACGAAGGTTGTTTCGCCGGTCGCTTCGTCGAAGCGTTTTTCGATACTGGCGTCCAGCGTGGCAGCTTTGACGGCCGTGGTGGGATGCGGGCAGGCCCTGGTTTGCGCAGATTTGGAATAAGTGCAATCCTGCGCCTGTATGCCGGCAGTAGTGAACAAGGCAAAAAGTACAGCCAATGAGAAGAATTGCTTCATGGTCGCTCTTTTATGTGATGTGGTTTTCGCATAATGCAGTGTGCCGGCGCGCAGGGCTGGCGCAGGCAATCAGAGCGCTAAATTAGAAAAGATCGGCAAAAAATCCTGTTATGGAAAGATTAACGTTTTCTTAAATTGAGAAATTGCCGGTTATTATTTGGCTTTGCCGGTTTGAAAAAAGTTGAATGGCGCTGTTGTTTCGCCCGCCTCCTCATTGTTTCAGTATTTTAAATGCCTGGGGTGCCCCCTGCCCCACCACCTGCAATACGTACATTCCCGGAGCCAGCGCCTCCGTGTTCAGGTGATGGCGGCCCCGGGCGGCCATCGTAAATTCCCGGATGGCCCTTCCGTCCACGGCGGCCAGCCGGAGCAGGAGGGGTTCGTCCCTTTCATTCTCCACGGAAAGCTGTTCGCTGAATGGGTTGGGGAAGGCAGAAAGGTTAACCGCCGGGGCGTCCGGCACTGTTGCCGTCGGGGGATATACCGTCTCGTAAATGGCATTCAGCAGAGAATACCCGGTATAGGAGTCCTGCCCGATCTCCCAGATCATCACGCCGCTGACGAACTGCATGGCCAGCCGGGTTTTGTCCTGGATGGTGGGGATGCCGTTGTAGTAGGCCTGCCCCACCTGGTCTGCAAAGGCATTATCGGGGTTCTGATCGACGATCGCCCGGTAGGTAAAGGAAGAAACAGGGGTAGTGGAAAAGTCCCAGCCGTAAAAAGGCACGCCCAGGGTGAGCCGCTCCCCCGGCATCCCCTCGCCAAGCCAGAGGCTGATGGCGCTGAAAGCAAAAGAATAGGGCGAGTGAGGCCCGGGATTGTTGGGCGCCCAGGGCCCGGTCAGGTTGTAAACCATAATGTTGACCCAGTCGAAGGCTTTCAGGGCATCGTTGGTAATGTCCGGGTCGCGGTTGCTGCCCGGCAGCGCAGCGGTCAGCAGCTTGCCTTCGGCAGCAAGCGAATCGCGCAGCTGCAGCACAAAGGGGCTGTACAGGGCGTTCACATCCTGCCCTTCCAGGTCCATATCCACCCCATCCAGGCCGTAGGCCCGCACGTAGTCCATGATGTTGTGAATAAAGGCCGCCCGGTTGCCGGGCTGCATCCACAACTGCCAGGCCGCCCGCCACTCGGCGGTCAGGCCGCCGCCCAGGGAGATCAGCACCGTCAGGCCGTGGGCCCTGCCGGTTTCCACCGCCGGGCCGATGTCCTGCCCCACAACATCGAGCTGCCCGTCCATCCCGGGGTTGGCAAAGGCAATGTTGAGGTGGGTCAGTTGTCCGAAATTGATCTGATCGCTCAGGCCGAACCGGTAATAGGGATAATAACCCACGATCCGGAAGTCCTCCTGGGCAGGAAGGGAAAAGGAGAACAGGGCCAGGAAAAAAAAGGGTAAAAATAGTTTCATAGGGTGGTGTTGGAGAATTGTTATATTGTTATCAGTTGCGCCGACACAATCTGATATTGTTATATTGTTGGCAGGGTGGAGCAATGGCTGTTGTTGGATGGCACCCGGGCGCGATGCTATACTGGCGAACGCGTGGTTTTGTCAGGAACAAAACCAGCGATGCCAGTATATACTGACCCGGCGGGTTTTGTAGTCGACAAAACCTGCCGTGCGTCAGTATAAATTGAGCCCCCTTCGGTACAGGAGGATTTAGGCCCATCCAGTGGGCCGGGTAAATGTCAGGTTTTAGGCGATAGATGCCCATTTAGCTGCTCATAAACTTGGGTTGCCCCTGAAACGCAGGCAAAGGCCACAAAAAGGAGTCACGCCCTTGCTCCCCCATGTCTAGCCAACCCAATCAACCAATCACGCCGTCTCCAGCCCGTTCTCTTCAATCTCCAGGATAGCCTTGACATGGGCGTCGGCGATCTTCTGCCGCACTCCGGGCTTCATCAGCTCGGCGGCCTGGGTTTTGTTGTTGTAGAATCCGTTTTCGGTGAGGACGGACGACATCCTGGTCTTGCGCAGGACGTAGAACTGCCCGTCCGGCCGGGATTTCAGGTGGCGGTTTACCCATCCCGTTTCGTTGATCAGGTGCTTCTGGAAGATGCTGGCGATCTTCTGCCCGGTTTTGCTGCCGTGGTAATGCCAGGTCTCGATGCCGCTGATGGTTTCCGGGGCCCATGTTTCGCTGCTGCGCGCCGGGGCGGCATTAGAATGGATGGAAACGAAGATTTTGGGCAGGGCCGACGCTTTGGCGTTGGCGCGGTTGACCCGCCCTTCCAGGAAGTCGTCGATATCCACTTCGGGCACGGTGATGAAATACTGCACGCCCTTCTCGTCGAGCTGCTTTTTGATGCGGGCCACGATGTCCCGGTTGAATTCGTATTCGAAAAGGCGGGTCTCGCCGTCGTCAAAGAGGGGCGAGCGCTTGCCGGGGGTTTGTTTGCCGTGGCCGTTGTCCAGGCACCAGAGGTAGCGGCCTTTGGGCTGGGGCTGAGGTTGAGGTTGAGGCTGAGGTTGAGGTTGAGGTTGAGGTTGGGGTTGGGGTTGGAGGGCAGGGTCCGGGGAGGTCACGGCAGGAGTAGTGCCTTCGTCTTCCTCGAAGATATCCTCATCAAACCCGACGTCAATGTCTCCGGGGCGGAGGACGATCTTTTCCATCTCATCGGCAACGACGACGATGGTGTCGGGTCGGATCTCAGAGCCATCCTGTGGCAATTCGGGATCTGGCCGGCTGGAAGGCTTAACCGGCTTGGGTTGCTTTTTTCCACCGCCGAACAGGCTGGAGAAAAGGCTGCTGATCGCTTCGATAACCTTTTTAAACATATGGGTATTTGATAGTTTTGTTATGTGGTGAGGTACTGAGGTGATGACCGGGTGATGTGGTGATGTAGTGAGGTATGTACTTCACTATATCCCTATATCACCACCTCCCTGCATTTCCTTTCTTGCCCTCCCAAATATAGGCAATATTTTGATACCCCCTATTCCAGGTTGCCCACCGGTTTAAAAATCCGCTTGAAATTGATGCGGCTGAAGATGTTGTTGCCTTCCTTGCTGGTGGAAAACCAGATGATCACCGGTTTGCCCACGACGTGGTCTTCGGGAACGAAGCCCCACACCCGCGAGTCTTCGGAATTGTGGCGGTTGTCGCCCATCATCCAGTAGTAATTCATGCGGAAGGTGTACTTGCTGGCTTCCTGTCCGTTGATGTAGATTTTTCCGTCGCGGACGGCCAGCTCGTTACCTTCATAGACTTCGATGATGCGGCGGTAAAGCGCCAGGTTTTCCGGGCTGACCTTCACCGTAGCCCCTTTTTGGGGAATGTACACCGGCCCGTAATTGTCGGCGGTCCAGCCCGGGAAATGCTCCTGGTCATGGGGGAAGAATTTGCCGCTGTTGCCGTCGAGCTGCCCCATATCCACCGGCGTCACCTGGATGTTGGGGTCGAGGGCTTCCACCTTTGCCTTTTGTTCGTCGGACAGGATGATGACATAGGAGAGGTTGCCCTGCTGGGCGATGATATCGCTGCTGGAGATTCCCCATTCGGAGAATTTCCGGGTATTGACGCCGCCGGCCGGGAAATTGACGACGTACATGAACTGGAGGTGTTTGGGGTTTTGTGCCGGCTGCCCGTTGATGTATACCTGCCGGTCGATGACCTGGAGGCTGTCGCCCGGGACGCCGATACAGCGTTTGATGTAGTGGTCTTTTTTATCCATGGGGCGGGTGACCAGCTTTTTGGTGCCCGATTGGATTTGCCGGGCCTGGTCCGGCGGCACGGCGCCGCGCCGGAAATCGTAGATGCTCCAGGTGCGGTCCGGGAAAACGTAGACGCTGTCTCCTTCCGGGAAGTTGAACACGACGGGGTCGTTGCGGTCGATGGTTTCCAGGGCCGGCAGCCGGTAGTAGGGCAGGCTGGGTTTCTTCAGGTAAGACTCCGTATTGAGGATGGGAATGCGGTTGTGCAGCAGGGGCACCATAACGACCGTTTCGGGAGTCCGGATGCCGTAGTGGGCTTTGCTGACGAAGAGGAAGTCGCCGACCAGCAGGGATCCCTCCATAGAAGGCGTGGGGATGACATAGGCCTCAATGAGGAACATGCGGATGAACGCCGCGGCAAAGACGGCGAAGATGATGGCCTCGGCCCATTCCCGGGCAGCTGATTTGTGGTACGGATTGCCGGACTGCAGTTTCTGGAGGCGGCGCGCCTGGTTTTTCTCCGCCGCTTCAGCAATCTGCGCCTTGTATTCCCGCTCCTTCTCCAGGGTGGGCCCGTCGTACTGCTCTTCTTCCTTAAAAGCGAGGTAGAAAAAGAAGAACGGCGCAAAGAGCACCGCTACCACACTGTGCCAGAACTCGTATTTCCGGAAAGAACGCACCATGTCAATGGCCATTCCGGCATAGATGAAGATATTGACCATGGGCAACAGGAGCCAGGCAGCATGCCATCCTTTGCGGCCGATGAGCCGGCACCATACGACGAAGTTAAGCCCCGGAACCAGGCCCTTCCATCCCGCCTCGCCCGCCCTGGGAAACAAAAAGAAGAGGCTGATGCTCAGCAGGATGTAAGAAACGATCAGTAAAATCAGAAACCACATAACTTAAGTTTAATTATCGGCCTGCAAAGATAAACGAAAAAATGAGGATGCAGGTATCCGGCAAAAGGTAAGATGGACAAAAGTCCGGCTTTGGTTGACAAAAACAGGCATTCGATAGAAGAGTATCGCATCGGGGGCCCTATTGCTAAAAAAATGTCAAAACACACGGTAAAAAAACGCCGGCCGGCACAATTACTCCTTTTTCATTATCTTTACGGATTCAGCCACATACGCCAGCATCAAACCAGTGAATAAACCGAATTAATTCAGCCGATCCTTCAGACAACCCATGCGTAGACTGGTTGCAACATGTTTTTATCTGTCGCTCTTCTGCTGTCCCTGGTTTTGCCCGGCGCAAACTATGGGCTTCGACCATATTACCATCAACCAGGGCCTGGCCAACAACACCATTTACGCCATCGTGGAAGACCAGGACGGCTTCCTCTGGTTCGGCAGCCGGGACGGCCTGCACCGCTACGACGGCTATGATTTCAAAATCTTTAAAGCCGACCCGGAAGACAGCCTGTCGCTTTCCGGCAACAACGTACAAACCTTATTCCGGCATCCCAACGGAGACATCTGGGTAGGGCTCAAGACGGGCGGGCTGTGCATCTTCAGGAGAGCAACTCAGCGCTTCCAGCCCAACCCTTTCAACGGGAACATCTTTCCGGACTGGGGGCAGCTGTCCGTACAGGCTATCTTTCAGGATTCCTACGGCGATTACTGGATAGGGACAGCCGGCCACGGCGTGATCCGGATCGATTCTGCCTTCCGGGAGTTCAGGAGCTACTCTCTGTATCCGGACGGCCAGCCAGGGAATATTTTCAGCTACTTCTGCTTCTCCTTCGCCGAAGATGATGCCGGGAATATCTGGATGGGGACCGAGGGAAACCGCGTCCCCTACTACGACAGGGAGAGCGGCGCCATCAAAGAACTGGCGCCAAACAACGGGCCCGGCTTTCGCTATTCCTACAGCAAAGCGCTGCTCTATCACGAGGGGAAACTGTGGATCGGCACAGAAGGCGACGGCCTGTACGTTTACGATACCAACAAAAAGGCCTTCACTGCCCGGGCCCTGGGCCAGAAGCTGATCAAAGATATCGCGAGAGACAGCAGCGGGCGGATACTGATCTCCACCGACGGTGCCGGGCTGTTCATCACCCGGGGGGAGGAAGGGCCCTTCCAGAACATCCAATTCTCCCCTACCTTAGTTAACAGCCTAAACACCAATGGCTTATACGATATATACGTCGACAGCAACAACAACATCTGGATCGGCAGTTTCAACGGCGGGGTCAATGTCCACAAATCTCAGAAAGCCAACTTCCTGACCTACCTGCAATCCTCATCCATCACCGACGCGCCCGGCAACCAGTCCGTCCTCGCCTTCTGCGAAGACAGCCGGGGCGACATCTGGATCGGAAAAGACGGCGGGGGGCTGGTCCGGTTCAACCCGGCCACCCAGTCACAGACGACTTATAATTTCTCGGCGGATGACCCGGGCAGCGTCAGCAGCAATGTGATCACTGCTTTATTCGAAGACAGCAAGGGCAACCTCTGGGTAGGCACCTTTGCCCACGGGTTGAACCGTTTCGACCGGCGGCGGAATATTTTTGAACACTACGAACACGATCCCTCGGACCCGTACAGCCTGAGCAACAACAACGTGTGGGCTATCGAAGAGCGGCAGGACGGAAGCCTCTGGATCGGCACCCTGGGCGGCGGGCTGGAAAAGTTCGACTATGCCAACGGGCGCTTTTACCACTTCACGCCCGCACCTGGCGACGCGTCCAGCCTCTCGGGGCTCAACGTGCAGGTGCTGCTCGCCGATAAGGCAGGCAACTTGTGGATCGGCACAGAATACGGCGGGCTGAATAAGCTGGTCTCCGAGGAACAGGGCTTCCGGGCATGGAAAAAAGATGAAAAAAACAGCGCCAGCCTCCGGGCCAATTCCGTATTGTGCCTGCACCAAAGCAGAGACGGGCACCTGTGGGCGGGCACGGAGGGCGGCGGCCTGCACCTGCTGCTGGAAGGCGAACAGGGCTTCCGCAACTACTCTGTCAAAGACGGGCTGCCGTCCAACGTCGTCAATGCCATTGAAGAAGATGATAAAGGAGTCTTGTGGATCAGCACCAATATGGGCCTTTCCGCCTTCAACCCCAAAACCGGCGAATTCACCAACTATGATAAAAACGACGGGCTGCAGTCCAACCAGTTCAACCGCAGCGCCTCCCTCACCACCCGCTCGGGAGATATGTACTTCGGCGGCATTCACGGCGTCAATGCTTTCCACCCAGAAAAAGTAACGGCCAATAGCAACCTGCCCCGCATCGTTTTCACAGATTTCAAACTCTTCAACCAATCCGTCCCGGTCGGGCACTACCAGGGAAGGGCGATCCTTCCGCGGCCGCTCAACGAAGAACCCACCATAACGCTGAAGTATTCCGACAATGTTTTCACCATAGAATTTGCGGCCATAGAATTTACCAACCCCTCCAAAAACAGGTACGCCTATCAACTGGAGAATTTCGAAGGGGAATGGAATGTCGTCGACGCTACCCACCGCCGGGCGACCTATACCAACCTGGATGCCGGCGAATACACTTTCAAAGTCAAAGCCTCCAACAACAGCGGCGTCTGGAACACGACTCCCCGGCCCATCCACATTATTGTGACCCCTCCCTTCTGGGAAACCTGGTGGTTCCGGCTGCTGGCCACCCTGCTGATCTTAACCATGATCATCCTGTTCATCCGGTTTCAGAACGAGAAACGCAAAGAGGAACACCAACGGCAGCTGATGAAAAAAGAAAGGGAAATCCTGCAGCTCAGAAACGAAAAGCTCAACCGGGAGATAGAACGGAAAAACGCCCAGCTCTCCGCCGCCCTGCTGCAATCCGCCCACAAGAATAATTCCCTGACCGGCCTGAAAAAAGAACTCGCCGATCTGTCGCAGGAACAGAACGGAGGGGCCGGCCACAAGAAGGAAATCCGCCAGTTGATCCGCAAGATCGACCACGAGATTGATTCTGAAGATTACTGGGAGCAATTCCACCTCAATTTCGACCAGGTCCATCAACAATTTTCCGCCCGGCTCCATCAGGAACATCCCCAGCTTTCCGTCAACGATATCCGCCTGTGTTGCCTCATCAGGATCAATATGACCAACCGGGAGATCGCCTCCATCCAGAATGTATCCGTGGGGGCCGTCGAAAAAAGCAAGTACCGCCTGAAAAAGAAACTCAACCTGGAAAAAGAAGAAGACCTCAACACCTACCTCCTGAATTTCTCCTGACCCTGATTTTCGCGCTTGTCCAGCATTTGTCCAGCATTAATTTTCGGTTTTTTGTATCAACATCAACTACATTTACCGAACATAGTTTCAGGGCTATACTGACACAAGGCTCTAATATTTTAAAGCGGCTTTTCTCACATGTAGATCCATATCAACAGTCTTTATGCTCATTACCAACGTAGCCCTCGGCAAGAGAGGCTGAAAAAAACAAACTGTATGAAACAAATTCTGCTCACCTTAGTCGTGTCGTGCCTGTGGACGGCAGGGCTGCTGGCCCAGGAACGAACCGTCACCGGCACGGTCACTTCCGCCGACGACGGCCTCGGCATCATCGGGGCCAATATCCTGGTCAAGGGAACATCTACCGGCACTATCACGGATTTTGAAGGCAATTATGAACTGAAAGTACCCGGCCCGGAAGCCGTGCTGGTCTTTTCCTACACCGGCATGAGATCCGAAGAAATCAACGTGGGAGACCAAACGCGGATCGACCTCGTCATGCAATCCAGCGCCGAACTGCTCGAAGAAGTCGTAGTGGTGGGTTACGGCGTACAAAAGAAAAGGGTGTCCACCGGCGCCATCTCCAAGTTGTCAGACGAAAACCTGGACGGGTTCAAAGTACAGGATGTCCAGTCCGCTTTGGAAGGCCAGGTAACCGGCCTGATCGTCAATGAATCTTCCGGGCAACCCGGGGCAGGCAAAGCGATCCTGATTCGCGGCATCAGCACCAATGGCGACAACACCCCGCTGTTCATTGTCGACGGCCTGCAGGTCAACAGCATCGACAATATTAACCCCGGCGACGTCGAGTCGATCGACGTATTGAAAGATGCGGCATCGAGTGCGATCTACGGGGCGCGGGCGGCCAACGGCGTGGTGATCATTACCACCAAAAAAGGGGTCGAAGGAGTAAGCGCAATTACTTATGAGGGATTTACTTCGGTTTCCAACCCCTGGAAGCTGCCCGAAATGCTCGGCGCCGAAGATTATATCACCCTGACCCGCGAAAAATTTGAGAATGGAGGCCAGGCGTCCTCCCTGGAAACGTTGGGCTTCCCGGCCGTCGGCGAACAAACGGAAAACACAAACTGGATGGATGTCATTTTTGAGCCGGCTACCGTGCAGAGCCACCGGGTCAACATATCGGCCAAAAATGCTTACATCTCTTTGGAGTACTGGGACCAGAACGGGGTGATCGGCAATGAGAAATCGAATTACAAGCGCTACGCTGCCAGGCTGAACACCACGAAAGAACTCAACTGGCTGCTCAGTTTTGGCCAGAACCTTTATGTCAACCGGGTCGATAACCAAAATATCGGGGTGAACGACGCTTTTGGCACCGTCATCGCAGATGCCTTCGCCTATGACCCCCTGACGCCTGTATTTGACGAAACCAAACAGTACGGATTCGCCCAGTCCAAATGGGTCCAGAAAGAATACATCAACCCGCTCAGCCGCCTTTTCCTGGCCAACAACACCGGGCATGGCGACCAGATCCTGGGCAACATCTACCTGGATGTGACGCCCTTCGAAGGGTTCAAGTTCAGAAGCGACTTCGGGCTGGATTACGGATGGTACAAATTCCGGGGCTTCGTTCCGGATTACGCCTTCCACAGCGCTTTCGTCAACCCCACCAACGATGTCTTTCAGGGTTATGGCTTTTTCCAGTCCTATCAGTTTGAAAATTACGCCAATTACAATAAGGACTTCGGCCCTCATAGCATAGATGTCGTCGTAGGTACCTCCTACCGGGAATCGACCAATGAAAACGCCGGAGGTTCTTCGTCTTCGATCCCGGACGCCGTTAAATTCGATGAAAACTGGCAATTCCTGGATTCCGGAGAAGATACTACCGACCTGGCCAATGGCTCGCGAAGCGTGGATTATGCCCTTATCAGCTACTACGGCCGGTTGATCTACGACTTCGAAGACAAGTATCTCTTCACCGCCACCTTGCGGCGGGATGGTTCTTCCAATTTCGGTTCCAATAACCGCTGGGGGGTCTTCCCTTCTTTCTCTGTAGGCTGGGTCATTTCTGACGAACTCTTCTTCAACGTCCGGGCCATCGACTTCCTCAAGTTAAGGGCCAGTTGGGGTAAAAACGGAAATGACCGGATAGCGCCGCTGAGTTATGCCTCCACGATCGAAAATGTGTTTACTTATCCGCTGGGCATCGACCAGTCCCTATTTACCGGGGCTGCCCTGGCTACACCCCCTAACCCCAACATCAAATGGGAAGAGAGCGTCCAACTTGATGTCGGCGTCGAAGTCCGGTTTTTTGACGGCCGCCTTTCCGCCGAGGTGGATTACTACCGAAAGAATACGAAGGATTTGCTGATGAACCAGGTCATCCCGGGATACATCGGCGCGACCAACAACCCGGTCAGCAACCTTGGAGAAATCCAGAATGAAGGCATAGAGGCAGGCCTGAACTACCGCCTATCCCTGGGTGACCTCCGGATCACCACCAACCTGAACTACACGACCTTTACGAATGAGGTCATCAACGTGGCAGGGGATGCCGGCTTCCTCCAGGGCTACTCCTGGCCCGTCCGCAATACGCCTATTACCCGCATGACGGAGGGCTTCCCTGTCGGGCACTTTGTAGGCTACGTGACCGACGGCATCTTCCAGGACCAGGCCGAGGTCTTCTCCCACCTCAATGCTGAGGGCGACCCGTTGCAGCCCAGAGCCAAACCCGGCGACATCCGCTTCCTCGACGTAAACCGCGATGGGGTGATCAACTCCGATGACATCACGAATATCGGGTCTCCCTGGCCGGATCATATCATCGGGTTTTCCCTCAGTGCTGATTACAAAGGCTTTGATTTCAGCGCCATATTGTCGGCGCAATTAGGCCACGACATTTACCGCACTTACGAGCGCTCGGATATTACTTTCACCAACTACCAGACCTTCTGGCTGGACCGCTGGACGCCGGAGAACCCAAGCAACGAATACCCACGGCTGGTGTCCAACGACCCGAACAACAACCAGCGGCCTTCTGATTTCTACGTGGAAGATGGTTCTTTCCTCCGGCTCAGAAACCTTCAGATAGGCTATAATATTCCGGCCCGCCTGCTGGAAAAAGTCAGCCTTACCGCCCTGAGGATTTACTTCTCTGCCAACAACCTGTTTACCGTGACCAATTACTCTGGTTTTGACCCGGACATCGGCAGCAACGGCTGGATACTGGACACCGGCATCGACAAAGGTTTTTATCCCTCCAATAAGATCATCGGCGGAGGCATTAAGATCACCATGTAAAAACGACAACCATGAATCGACATAAAATATCAACCATCGCTTTAGTTACTTTCCTGCTCAGCGCCACCGGTTGCAGCCCGGACCGGCTGGAGGTAGAACCCGTAGGAGAGTTCCTGTCCGCCAACTTTTACCAGACGGAAGAGCAGGTCTTTTCGGCCTTGATTGCCGCCTACGACCCGCTGGGATGGACCATGGCCTACGGCAACTGGGTCTCCCATGTCATGTTCGGCGAAATCCGCTCTGACAACGCCAACGCCGGCGGGGACCCCTCCAACAACGACCAGCCCGGATGGCAGGAATTCGACGACTTCCTGGCCACCAACACCAATACGGTCATTCACCCGATCTACCGGAAACACTACATCGGCATCTTCCGGGCCAACCTGGTCCTGTCCAATTCCACCGAACTTGCTACGCCGGCGGTAGAGCGGTACCGGGCGGAAGCCAGGTTCCTGCGGGCTTATTACCACTTCGAGCTGTTCAAGCACTTCGGCCCCATCCCGGTCATTACCGAAACCCTTACTCCGGACGATATCGACCGGGAACGGAACACCATGTCCGAAGTATTCCAGGCCATCATTTCGGACCTGGAAGAAGCCGCCAACGTGCTGCCGGCTACGCTTTCCGCCGGAGAGGCGGGCAGGGCCAGCAAAGGCGCCGCCGAGGCCCTGCTCGGCAAAGCATACCTGTACTGGGCCGACATGGCCAATGACGATGCCCAGAAGTTCGGCCTGGCCGCGCAACACCTCCAGGAAGTGGTCAACCTGGGCATCTATGCCCTGGAAGACGACATGGAAGCGCTTTACGATTTTGGCGTCAAAAACCCACAGGAGTCGGTTTTCGAACTCCAGCAGTCCAACCTGTTCCCCAGCGACTGGGGCTGGTTCGAGGGGATCGACGGCAACGGCATGGTGCAGTTGTGCGGCATCCGCGGCCTGTGTGATGACCATCCCACCTATCAGGCCGGCTGGGGCTTCATGCTGCCAACCCAGGACCTGTACGGCCACTACCTGGCTGACGATACCTACCGGAGAGACGCCGCCCTGGTTTCTGTGGCGGAATTAACCCAGGAAATCCAGGATGCCGGCGCCAGCTGCGGCGTCGTAGTGGATGAAACCCAGGGTAATCCGGTAGATAATACCGGTTACTGGCAGGAAAAGTACGCCAACTATAAAGCATATACCGGCAACAACGTCAACGGGGGCGACCCCAACCTGACCAAGGACGCCAACATCTACGCCATCCGCTACGCCGACGTGCTGCTCATGCTGGCCGAGGCCCTGCACCGCAGCGGCGGCTCCGACGCCCAGGCCATGGAATACATAAACATCGTCCGGGAACGCGCCGCCGGCCCCGGCGACAATACCGGCAACTTCCGCACCGCCCAGGAACTGATGAGCGACATGGGATGGACGCTACTCGACGTGATCTGGTACGAAAGACGGGCCGAGCTGGCCATGGAGGGCGACCGTTGGTTCGACCTGGTGCGTTCCGGCAGGGCCAACAAAGGGCTGTTTGCCGGCGACCCCATCCGCGAACCCAACTTTGACGACAACGACCTGTGGCTGCCCATCGCCCTGGAAGAGCTGTCGGTAGCCCCTAATCTCACAGAATATCCTGATGCGAGTTTATTTCAATAATCATTAATCAAGTTAAAACTATTGGCGAATATGAAAAATCGAAGCATTTTTTCCCTCAATTTCCAATGGGCGTCCCTCTTCGCCCTGAGCCTCGGCCTGCTGCTGGCTGTCGGCTGTAAAAAAGACGATGAACAACCTCCGGCGGAGGACCCGATCGCGAGCTTCCAGTTCGAGGTCAGCACAACCAACTTCCTGGAGGTCAGCTTTACGAACTTCTCCCAGAACGCCACCTCCTACAGCTGGGATTTCGGCGACGGCAATACCAGCACGGAGAAAGACCCCACGCACGTTTATGAAGCCGCCGGCACATACACCGTTGCCCTCACCGCTTCTAACGCCGACGGCAAGTCCGCCAAGCGGGAAGAGACCCTCACCCTCACCGACCCGGATGCCTTGCTCACGCTGCTGACCGGCGCGGACAGCAAGACCTGGTACCTCCAGAGAGAAGGCGTCGCCCTCGGCATCGGCCCGGCACTCAACGACAACCAATGGTGGTCCTTCGGCGGCGTAACGCCGCTGGCAGACCGGCCCTGTATCCTGGATGATTCCTATACCTTCACCCGGGACGGCGCTTTTGTGTTCAATTCGGACGGCACCATCTTCATAGATTCAGAAGGCAATGGCGGCTGGCATCCGGCCGAAGATTGCTGGGAGGAAACCAACCCGGATGTTTGGGGCGACAACCCTTCCCGTTCTGCCTTCGCCAGCGGCGGAGACTATACCTACGAATTTGACAAGGTCAACAACACGATTACGATCAACGGGGAAGGCGCTTACATCGGTTTGGCCAACAAGACCAATACCGGGGACAATGCCAACCCGGAGTCCACTAAATTCTACGAGGTCATCAAACTGGTGGCCGGCGACGTTGCCGATTCGCTACAACTGGGCCTGCCGATCAACGGCGGCGACGGCGGCTACTGGAACTTCTACCTGGTCAGCTACAAAAACCCGGCCGACCTGCCTGACATACCGGCTTCGGAACCCCGGGCGAATTTCACCTTTAGCAAGGACGGCCTGACCGTGGCGTTTACCAACACCTCCGCCAATTCCAGCAGCTACTCCTGGGATTTCGGCGACGGCAATATATCCACGGAAGAAAGCCCCACCCATACCTACGAAACTGAAGGCGCCTATATGGTGAAACTCACCGCTATGGATGACAGCGGCAACATGGACGAGATAACCAAGGAGGTTGTCGTCAGTGCCGCAGCCTTCGATCCCGCCAACCTTTCCAGCGCAGACGGCAAGGTGTGGAAGCTCGACGGAGCGAACTCCTACTACGTGGGCCCGGCTATCGGCAGCAACGAATGGTGGGCAGGTATCAACGAAGCCGACGTGATCGCGCGCGCCTGCCAGATGGACGACGAATACATCTTCTTTGACGACGGCACTTTTGTTTATGATTCCAAAGGGCAGGTATGGGCCGAAGACTTTATGCTCGGCGCTTTTGAATGCCTCGACGACGACGCCCTCCAGGCACCCTATGACGTTTTGGGCTCCGGCACCCACGCATTCGAAGCGATGGCTGGCAGCGGCGATATTCGCCCAATGGTTACCGTTATCGGCCAGGGCGCCTTCCTCGGCTTCCCCAAAGGATTCAATGGAGGAGAGCTGAACGGCACCAACGAACCGGCTGCCCAGATCACCTACGAAGTACTGGAATACAGCGCAGCCGGTGGCGTGGAAACCATCACTGTTTCTGTCGACATCTCGGCAGCTCAGGATGGAACAGCCTGGTGGACGATGCGGCTGCGGTCCGGAAATTAAGGAACATTAAAAAAATAAATTCGACGCCGGCGAGTCAGGGGCGGCCCGGAGCCTCTACGGGCGAAGGTCGCCTCTGACTCGCCGGCCCAAAATGTCGAATTTATTTTTTAATCACTACTTAGGATTTAGTTAGGTACTGTTAATGGGCTGATTTGCCCATCGCAACTCTTTGACAATGAGGCTGCCTCTGAAAATTCAACCATGAAAATTTAAGGCAGCCTCATTTTTTTTTCTTCATTCAATTCCCAACTATGGCAAAAGTCACATTTACTATACTTTTTGGATTTGGACTGGCCCTCCTGGCGTGCTCTAAAGACAAAGATGGAACTCCCGCGCCGGCGCTTCCCACGCTGAATATCGACCCGCTTTCTGTAGAAGAAGGAAACGGCCTCTCTCCCGTTTACGTCACCCTGCGGTTGTCCGGGCCTTCGGCCGACACCGTGATCGCTTTCCTGGAAAGCGAAGACGGAACAGCCAAAGGCGGCGAGGATTTCGAAGCCGTCAACTTCAAACCCGTCGTTTTTCCTCCCGGCGACCTGCGCGAAGACTACAGGGTCAACATCCTGGGAGACGAAGAATTCGAGGGGGACGAAGAATTTGTCATACGGATCGCCGATGTCGTCGGCGCCAAGATCGGCACCGGAGCGGCAACGATAACCTTATTGGAAGACGACATCAATACGGACCTCTTCATTCCGTCGGAAGGCTATTCCTCTCCCATCTCATACCCCGGCATGGAGCTGATCTGGCAGGACGAGTTCGAAGGCGGCGAAGTAAACCCCGCCTTCTGGACCTTTGAGATCGGCACCGGCAACAACGGCTGGGGCAACAACGAATCGCAGTACTACCGCAAAGAAAATACCTACCTCACGGAGGGCAACCTGGTCATCGAAGCCAGAAGAGAAAGTTTCGGAGGCCGGGCCTATACTTCCTCCCGGATGGTTACCAAGGATAAATTCGACTTTAAATACGGCCGGGTGGATATCCGGGCAGCCTTGCCATACGGGCAGGGCATCTGGCCGGCCCTGTGGATGCTGGGCGCCAATTTTTCCAGCGTGGGCTGGCCCGCCTGCGGGGAAATTGACATTATGGAACTGATCGGGCACCAACCCTCGACGGTCCACGGCACCGTCCACTGGTCGAACGCCGGCCAGCACGCCCAGTACGGAGGCAGCACTACCCTGAACTCCGGCCGGTTCTATGACGAATTTCACGTTTTCTCCATAGAATGGGACGAACAGCGGATTCGCTGGTTGCTCGACGGCCAGGCATACCACGACATTTCGATTACCGACGCCGAGCTGAGCGAATTCCGGAACAACTTCTTCTTCATTTTCAACGTCGCCGTAGGCGGCAACTGGCCGGGCTATCCCGATGCGACGACCGTTTTCCCCCAGCGGATGATCGTGGATTATATCCGGGTATTCCAGGAGAATTAACGTAAAAAAAACGTAACTATTCAGCATGCTTTGAAAAGTGCATTTTCTGCCTTTGTTTGCCCCATCCCTAAAGGGAGCAAAGGCAGAAAATGCCCTGTCACCCTTTAGGGTTGGGGCAAAAACAGGGCATTTTCTGCC
>JAGFJD010000424.1 GCA_024102975.1 Phaeodactylibacter sp.
TCGCGAATGGTTTTCCTGTAGGCGAAGGGCATGTCTTCGCTGTAGGGAATGCCATATTTTCGCAGGCTCATTTCATCCCACAGTTCGTTATAGGCTGCTTTCAATTCGTTGTAGACTTCCAGATAGGCCTTGTAGCTGGTGCCGCGGTCATTTTTCAGTGAAATGATAGCCTTGGTAGGCTTCTCGGCCATATCTTCCCGGTTGTACGGGTTGGCGATGAACTCCTTCGTTTTTTCGCGCAGGCGGTTCACGTCCATGATCTCGCCCCGTACAAGGAGCTGGTCCTGGGCATTTACAAGGACGGAGAAAACGTTGCGCGTTTTCAGCCTTGTAATGTCCGGTTCCTCTTCCGACCAGGGCGGGAGTTTTACGGTAATACCTTTGTCTTCCACGATGGTGGTGGTCACGAGGAAGAAGATCAGCAGCAGGAAGGCAATGTCGGCCATCGAGCCTGCGTTGATCTCATTGGTCATCCGGTCTCTAGCGCTCGTTTTTGCCATATGCCTCTTTTATTTGAATAAGTTACGAACCTCTGCGAAAACAAAGGCGATGGCGGCGATGACCACGAGGGCCACGGCGGTGGAAATGCCGCCGCTGATGAATTTGAGGTTGTTCGACGTAAATACGGCGCCGGCTTCCTCAAATTTATTGATCGCCCCCTGGATGTAAGGCGAAGCCTCGCCGCTTGCCATGGAGTAGGATACAAAGAAGATAACCAGCAGGATGCCAAAGCCAATGATCCCCTTCATGGAACCCTTGAAATCGCTTGCGATCTGGAACAGGCCGAAGGCCAGCAAGGCGAGGGCGGCGATGATCGTCAGGGCGATAGCGCCGCCGAGGCCGAAGTTGAAAATGCCCGTTTGGTCCTGCTCTTCTTCCGGAAGGGCGGTAAACTCCCCGACGCCGGAAAGTACCGTCACCAGGAAGATAACGGTTATCAGTACACCTAACCCGAAGGCCAGCGCCTGGCCGTTTTTGGTTAAGAATTTATACATAATAGTACTGGTTTCTCTTATTTCTTAAAAATGTTGTTGGCAGCCATGATGTCAACCAGGGCGATAGAAGCGTCTTCCATCTTGTTGACGATCCCGTCGATCTTGCTGACGATGTAGTTGTAGAAGATTTGGAGGATAATGGCTACGATAAGGCCGAATACCGTCGTCAGCAGGGCCACCTTGATACCGCCGGCAACGACGGAGGGCGACAGGTCGCCCACTGCTTCGATGCGGTCGAAAGCCTGGATCATACCGATTACCGTACCCATGAAGCCGAGCATCGGGGCAATGGCGATGAAAAGAGAAATCCATACCAGGCCTTTTTCCAGGAGGCCCATCTGTACGCTGCCATACGAAACAATAGCTTTCTCTACGGCTTCGGGGCCGTCGTCGGCATTTTTCAGGCCTTCGTACAGGATACTGGCAGTTGGGCCCTGGGTGGACTTGCAGACCTCCATGGCGCCCTGAACGTCGCCGGACTTGAGTTTCTCATCGATCCGCGACAGCAGCTTGTCGGTATTCGTGGTTGCAATGTTGAGCGTGATGATGCGCTCAATACAGAATGCCAGGCCGAGGATCAGCGTGATCAATACGAAACTCATGAAGCGCCAGTCGCCGTCGATGAAGTACTTTTTCAATACCTGATAGCCGCTTTGCGGCGCATCGGCAGTTTCTTCTTCAGCGGCAGGAGCGGGCGCGGGTTCCGGTTCAGGCTGTTCAGCCGGAGCTGCTTCTTCTTCCGCCGTAGCGTCTGTTTGTTCGGTACCTGCCTGGTCACCACCTTCTGCATCCTGCGCATATACGAAATTGCCGGAGTATACTGCCAGTCCAAATACCAGCAGCAGTGCTATTAATTTTCGCATAGTCAATACGGTTTTACGATTGTTTTTGTAAAGTTTAGCTAAGTTGGTTTAGCGGAGAGAGAGGGATTCGAACCCTCGATACCCTTTTGGGGTATACACGCTTTCCAGGCGTGCCTCTTAAGCCACTCGAGCACCTCTCCGTTTTCCTTGAAGCATCAGGCGAATCTGGAATAAAGAACGTATGAAGATCGTTCGCCTTGAGCAAATATAGTTATTAAGAACTTTATGCCAATGCAGAATAACACAAAAATTGCAAAAAGATGAAACATATCAAAATTTTGAACCGCTGTAAGGCAGTTTAGGCGGCTGTTGGCCAGGTTTTTAGGGCGGTTGTTCGCCGCCGGCCCGGGTTGTGGCCGGTTATTGGGTTATTGGTTATTTCCGGATGCCGGGGCGGCCGTCGGCTATAGCCGCTACGGGAAACAGCTGCCCGGCATTCCTGCTCGTGGTTTCAGCCACTTCCCGGAAGGAAACCCCTTTGATGGCAGCCAGCTTTTCGGCTACCAGCCGCACATAAGCGCTTTCGTTCCGTTTGCCCCGGTACGGCGCCGGCGCCAGGAAGGGCGAGTCGGTTTCCAGCACCACGTGTTCCAGGCCGATTTTCTCCATCACCTTGTCCAGCCCGGCATTTTTAAAGGTCACCACACCACCGATGCCGAGGAAAAAGCCCAGCTCTATGATGCGGCGCGCCTGTTCTTCCGTCCCGGAAAAGCAATGAAAGACGCCCCGGAGGCGCTCGTCTTTTGCCTCTTCCACCAGGCCGATGAGGATGTCGGTAGCTTCGCGGGAGTGCAAGACGACGGGCAGGCCCAGTTCCTTGGCCCATCCGGCCTGAATCCGAAAGGCCTCCTTTTGCTGTTCGAGGAAGGATTTATCCCAGTACAGGTCGATGCCGATTTCCCCGACGGCGCAAAACGGGCGCTCATCCAGCCAGTCGCGGACAATAGCCAGCTCTTCCTCGTAGTCCTCCTTTACCGAACAGGGGTGCAGGCCCATCATGGCAAAACAACGGCCGGGATATGCTTCTTCCAGTTCCAGCATCTTCGTGATCGAAGAACTGTCGATGTTGGGAAGAAAAAACTGCTCCACGCCGCTGTCCAATGCCCGTTGGATCATCTCGTCGCGGTCTTCGTCGAATTGTTCCAGGTAAAGGTGGGTGTGGGTATCGATCAAGCGCATGCCGGTTCCTCTTTTGCGTAAAGATATTACATTTTTTAAAGCTCCTCCTATCCATGGATTATATTTCAGCCGTTTTTGGCGTGCGGGCCGGCATACTTCGCTGGCGCCTTTGCGTTTCAGGCATGGATTGCCTAACTTCCCCCCCGAATCAACCAATCAACCACCCACCCACCACATGGCCAAAAAGAATAAATACTACGTCGTATGGGAAGGCAACACCCCGGGCGTTTATGACAACTGGACGGATTGCCTGCTCCAGATCAAGGGATACCCCGGCGCCAAATACAAGGGATTCCCAACCCGGGAGGAAGCCGTGGCCGCTTTTCGCGGGAGTTTTCAGGAACACATCAGCTCCGGCAGCCCCGGCAAGGCAAAGCCCAAACCCGCTATTTCCGAAGAAGCCCGCAAGGATATCGTTTGGGACAGCCTCAGCGTGGACGCCGCCTGCAGCGGAAATCCGGGCGTAATGGAATACCAGGGCGTCGATACCCGGACCAAAGCGCAGGTCTTCCACAAAAAGTTCAGCCTGGGCACCAACAACATCGGGGAATTCCTGGCCATCGTCCACGCCCTGGCCCTCTTCAAACAACAGGGAAAGGATACACCTATATATACAGACTCCAAAACGGCAATGAGCTGGGTGAGAAGGAAAAAGGCCAATACGCAGCTGAAACGCACCGCCCAGACCAGGCTGATCTGGGAACTCATCGCCCGGGCAGAAACGTGGCTGAAAAACAATACCTGGGACAACCCCATCCTCAAGTGGGATACGGAACGGTGGGGGGAGATTCCGGCGGATTTCGGAAGGAAGTGAAGGAGTGTGTAAATGTTTATGCGTGTAAATGTGTAAAGGTACGGGGCAAGGAGCCCCCGGGTGCTTTCGTTTACACATTTACACGTTCAAACATAGGCGGCTCACCTGGCCGCCGGAAACTTCATCTTATACTCCACCTTGACTTTGCCTTTCTTAATGTCCTCCAGCTTGCGGCGGACCAGCCTGCGTTTGATCGGCTTGAGGTGCTCGGTGAAGAGGATGCCGTCGATGTGGTCGTACTCGTGCTGGATGACGCGGGCGTTGATGCCGGTGAAAACCTTTTCCTGCTCCTCGAAATTTTCATCCACATAACGGAGGCGGAGCTGGGGCGGACGGTCCACGTCGCCGCGCACGTCGGGGATGCTGAGGCAGCCTTCCTCGTAGGTCCAGGGCTCGCCGGCTTCTTCCACCTTGTGGGCGTTGATGAAAACCTGCTTGATCCCTTCGTCCTCTTTGCCTTCCTCCATGATCTGGATGGTGTCGACGACAAAAAGCCGGATGGACTGCCCAACCTGGGGCGCGGCCAGGCCGACGCCTTCGGCGTGGTACATCGTTTCCCACATATTCCCGATGAATTCCTGGAGGCCGGGGTGTTCCTGCGTGATGTCTTCCGCCATTTTTTTCAGGACCGGTTGCCCGTAGGCGTATATCGGTAATAGCATTGCTGGTTATTAGCTTCTTTTTGTTTCGAGATAATCCTGTAAGATCAATACAGCGCTCACTTTGTCGACGAGGCTTTTGTCCCGGCGCTTTTTTTTCCGGGCGCCGCTTTGCAAAATAACCTGCCTGGCCTCTTCGGAAGTATAACGCTCGTCATGTGTAACAACTTCAATATCGGGAAAAAGTTTTTTCAGCTTCCGCACAAAACCGACGACCAGGGGGTGGATCTGCGCCGGGTTGCCGTCGGGATAAAGCGGTTCGCCGACCACGATGGTTTCTACCTCCTCCTGCCCCAGATACTGCTTCAGGTACTCTTCCAGCTCCGGAGTAGCTACCGTATCCAGCCCGCTGGCAATGATCTGCAGGGGGTCGGTGACGGCCAGGCCGGTGCGTTTGGTGCCGTAGTCGATGGCGAGGATGCGGGGCATGTTTGGATGGTTATGTGGTTTATTGCCGGGAGTTTGGGGCGCTAAAATATGTTCAAATTTCATAATTCGGGCTAAAATACAACGATAGTGAAAATTTGTTGCTTCTCCTTGTTTTTTTTAAGTCTGTACGGGTTGCCGCCCAGCGGTCAACCGATCCAATCCTTCACCCGTTGCCGGAAGCTCTTTCCGACCGGCAGTTGCCCGCCGTTTTTCAGGCGCACGGTATTGCCTTCTACAAAATCGACGTGCTTCCGGTTGAGGATATAGGATTTGTGGATGCGAAAGAAATCGTCAGGGGGCAGTTCTTCTTCGAAACCGGACAAGGTCCGCGGCGTCAGGTGAAATTCGCCTTCCAGCCAGACTTTCACGTAGTTGCCGTAGCTTTCCAGGTAGAAAATATCCGAAAGGCTGACCTGGATATGGCGCTTGTCCACCTTAATGAATATCTGGCCCGGCTCGTGCCCGGCTGGCGCCGGAGGCCGGGCAGGGGAAGGCACGGCGCCCCGTTTCAGCTGATGCAACTCCAGTGCTTTGTTGACGGCCTTCAGGAAACGGCCAAACCGGAAAGGCTTCAGCAGGTAATCGCACACATCCAGGTCGAAGCTTTCCAGGGCGTATTCTTCGTAGGCGGAAGTGACGATGACGATCGGGGGGTGATGGAGGGTTCGCAGAAAATCCAGCCCTTTGATTTTGGGCATCTGGATGTCGAGGAAGACCAGGTCGGTTTTTTGCCTGCTCAGAATAGAGAGGGCTTCGGTGGCCAGGTAGCACTGGCCGCATATCTCGAGGAAGGGCACGTCTTTGGCGTACTCCAGGATGACTTTGTGCGCCAGGGGTTCGTCGTCGATAATCAGGGAACGCAGTCTGTTCATAAAGCCAGTTTAAGCATTGCGGAATAGGCATGCCCGCTTTGTTCTGCCTGCAGTTCGTGCCGCTCCGGGAAGAGCAATTCCAGCCTCCGCCTCAGGTTGCTCAGCCCGACGCCGTTGCCGGGTTCCGCATTTTCAAAGGAGTTGGCGCAGGTGAACAACAGGCCGGCCCCGTCGCTTTTCAGGCTCATGTGCAAAAAGCAGGCTTTTTCTGCCGGTTCGATGCCATGCTTGAAAGCGTTTTCCACTAAGGTAATGAACATCAGGGGAGGGATGCGCAATTTTTCGTCGGCAATGTCCTTTTCGAACCGATAATCCAGCTTTTTGTGCAGCCGTATCCGCTGCAGGCGGATGTAGTCTTCAATGTATTTGACCTCTTCTGCCAGCTCAACGCTTTCTTCCTTTCCTCTGTAGATAACATAGCGCATCAATTCGGAAAGCTGCAGGATCACCTCCGGCGTCTGCCGGTCCCGGGTGATGCTTAGCGCGTACAGGTTGTTCAGGGTGTTGAAGAAGAAATGCGGGTTGACCTGTTGTTTCAACAGGTTGAGTTCCGCAGCGGCTCTTTCCTGTTCGAGCCTGGCTATTTCGGTGGATTGCTTTTGCCACTCCATACCGATGATCAAAGGGGCGCTCAGCACCATGATCGCAAAAGGCAGCCCGCCCCGGTCGGACGGGAAAATCTCATGTGCGGTAAAAAGCAAAGCGCCTTCCAGCCGCACTGCCGGCAACCCGCCCAGAAGCAGGGCCAGAAACGGGTAAAAGGCCAGGATGGCCCCGGCTATCCCAAACCCATAGTAAAGCAGGCCTTTCTTCTTGAGCAGGATGGGCACCAGGAAATAATGGTTGACAAAATAAAAGAAGGAGTAGGCCATCAGGATGAGCAAAAACTGAAAGGTGTAACTGACAAATAACGGGATTCTCTGAACGAAGCCCGCAAAACCGGCAGGGGCGCCGGCGCTGAATGGCCGGTAGGCAAACGCCGCGCCCAGCACGGAAGCCAGGATAACCACCAGCAATAACAGGTTTTTTTCGAAGTGATCCTGCTTCAGCCACCGGCCGGCGCCTTTCCGGCGAAGCAGGTAGCCGTTGAGCTGTATGGCCACCTCGGCCAGCAAAAAACCCACTCCGGTAACCAGTACATAACCGGAGGGAACGGCCTGTCCTTGGGGCGGAAAAATAAAAAGGGGCCCGGACAGATATGCCTGAGCCATCGCCAGCAATACCGGCCAGGCCAGGAAGCCGCCTGCCCACAGCGCGCGGCAGGCATTGCGCCCCAGCTTCTCCTTCAGCCGCCCCCTGAATAAGGCAAAGGCCAGCACCGGAAGGAACAGCAGGGTGGTGGACAGCACATAGGAGGCGTAATAAGGCCAGGTATACTGCCCGGATTCCACCATCATCACATAACTGATAAGCAGTATTGTGGTAAAGAATATCCAGCTTGAATTTCCCAGCAGAAATTGTTCTGCTTTTCTTTTGATCCTTTTCACAGGTTTGATTTTAGTGCTGATGGCCTGGGGTTACGGGCCGGCAAATTACCGCCCCGCTCTTGCTTATGCAAATTTGCATGCCCAAAGGCATGTGCCCGGTGACGAACGGCAAATGTTCCGGCAATGACGCCGGCAGGGCCGTTCGCCACTACTTCAGTTCCCTTTGTCATTGATGTTTGAGCATCAACCCGTGCTCTGCTATTTTCGCAGGCGAACCAAAACCGGAAAAGCAATGAGCCTGAACATCAGCGGCCTGGCCAAGACATACCCCAACGGCGTCCGGGCTATCGACGGCATCAACCTTGGCATCGGAACCGGCATGTTTGGCCTGCTCGGCCCCAACGGCGCCGGCAAGTCCACCCTGATGCGGACCATCGCCACCCTGCAAAGCCCCGATTCCGGCAGCATATCCTTTGATGGCATCGACGTGCTGAAGGAACCCATGCGCCTGCGCCGGGTGCTCGGTTACCTGCCCCAGGAGTTCGGCGTTTACCCCGGCGTGTCGGCGGAGAGCCTGCTGGATTATTTCGCCGCGCTCAAAGGGGTCTCTTCCCGGGCAGGCCGCCGCCGGCTGGTCGGATACGTGCTGGAGGCCACCAACCTGTACGAAGTGCGCAAAAAACACGTGGATTCCTTTTCCGGCGGCATGAGGCAGCGCTTCGGCATCGCCCAGCTGCTGCTCGGCAACCCCCGGCTGATCATCGTCGACGAACCTACTGCCGGGCTGGACCCCGCCGAGCGCAGGCGCTTCCTCAATATCCTCCGGGAGGTAGGCACGCACAACACCGTTGTTTTTTCCACCCACATCGTCGATGACGTGAAAGAGCTGTGCCATGAAATGGCTATCCTGAACAACGGGCGTATTCTGCAAAAAGCGGCGCCGGCGGCAGCCACCGCCGCCCTGAAGGGGCTGGTGTGGACAAGGGCCGTGCCCCGGGAAACCCTGGAGCACATGGAAGCCAGGTACGACGTGCTCTCCTCCAGCTACAACCCCGACCATTCCGTCAACATCCGGGTGTATGCCCCGGAGCGCCCCTCCCCGGAATTTACTGCGGCGGAACCCCAGTTGGAGGACGTTTATTTCATTGCGCTGAAAAATAAAGGGGGATATGAAGGCCAATTCTAACCTCAACCTCAGCCTCAGCCTCAACCTCAGCCTCAGCCTCAGCCTCAACCTCAACCTCAACCTCAACCTCACTCTATGTTCTCCGCTATCTTCCGCTACGAACTCCGCCACTGGCGCCGGCAACCCTCCATTTACGCCTATGCCGGCATCCTGCTGCTCACCTCCATCGGCGCCATGGCAGCCCAGGCAGGCATCGAGGGCGAAGGAGTAGCTGTGCCTGGCATGGAAGCCCTCGCCAACTCGCCCGCCCAAATCCAGGAAATGGCCGGTTTTTTTATGAAGCTGATCCTGTTCCTGATCCCTGCGGTCATCGGCCTTTCCGTTTACCGGGATTTCAGGAGCAACTTTCACCTTGTGTTGTATTCCTACCCGCTGGCTAAAAGCAGCTATTGGCTGGCCAAATTCAGCAGCGCGTTCATCGTCCTGGCCCTCGTCGCTTCCTCTGTTGGGTTCGGCTTTTTCATCGGCGCGCGCCTGCCGGGGGCCAACCCGGCTTTGGTGGGGCCCTTCCGGCCGGAAGCCTATCTGCAGCTCTATCTGGTGTATTTGCTTCCCAACGTGTTGCTCTTTGGTGCCGTCGTGTTCACCTTAGTGGCCCTGAGCCGCAATATCTATGCCGGCTTTATCGCGATCGTCCTCCTTTTTTTTATGCAGATGCTGGCCGGCAGTTTGTTTGCCGGGCAGGACAGCCGCTTCCTGTATGCCCTGCTGGATCCTTTCGGGCAGGAGGCCAGCTTCTATTACGCCCGTTACCGGACAATAACCGAGCGCAACGAACTGCTGCTGCCCGTGAAGGGTATTGTCCTTTACAACCGCCTGTTGTGGCTGGGCGTCGCGGCCGCCGTTTTCGGGTGGGGGTATAAACGGTTTTCTTTTCACCATCAGAGCCTTTCCTTTGGTTTAAGGAAGAAAAAACAGGGCCGAAACCTGGAAAAAAACCCAGGAAGCATCGCCAAAGTGGAGTTGCCGGCAGCCCGCTACGAATACGCTTTCCGGCAACAACTGATTACCGCCTGGCAATTGGCAACGGCTGATTTTCGGTACATCCTCACAAGCCGGCTGTTCATCGCCATCCTCGCGGCAGGTTTGCTGGCCATTTTTTTCCAGCAGGCGGAGATGAGCCCGCAGTATGGCTTCCGCACCCTGCCGGTGACGTGGAAATTGCTGCGGATACCCACCTACCTGTTCCTGGGGGTCGTTCATATCTTTACTTTCCTCTACGCCGGCATGCTGGTACACCGCACACGGATCGCCCGCATGGGCCATCTCGTGGACATTGCCCCCGTCCCCCACTGGGTTTTCCTGCTTTCCCAGCTGATGGCGCTGATCGCCATGCAGGCCATTTTGCTGTTACTGGTCATGATTGCGGGCGTATCCGTGCAATTGGGCCACGGCTATTACCGGCTGGAAATCGGCCTGTATCTGTTTCAACTGTTCGGTTTATACCTTCCGGGGCTGATTATCTGGGCTTTTGCCGCCCTTTTTGTTCAAACGCTGTTTGCCAGCCCCTATCTGGGCCTCTTCCTGCTGGCCCTGGGCTCGATGGGGGTGATGGGCCTGCCCGAGCTGGGAATCCACCACCATGTCTTCCGGTTCAACTCGGCGCCCGAATTTGCGTATTCCGCCCTGGATGGCTTCGGCGCCACCCTGCCTGCCTGGCTGCTTTACAAATCCTATTGGATGCTGGGCGGCCTGTGCCTGCTGGCAGGCACCTGGCTGTTTTGGGTGCGGGGGCTGCCCTTTTCCTTTTCAGAACGCCTGGCCATTGCGCGAGCGCGGTTCAAAGGCAGTGCCGCAGTCGCTATCCTTTGTCTTTTGCTGGCTTTCCTGTCCCTGGGTTTTTCCATCTATTATGAAGACAACTACCTGTACGGGAAAATAAACACCACGCAGGAAGAGGAAGACTGGAAAGCGGAAAATGAGAAAAAGTATAAAAAGCATGAACACAGCGCACAGCCCCGGATCGTGGCCGTGAAAATCAATATGGACATTTTCCCGGAAACGCGCGACTTCACAGCCGCCGGGCAGTACACGCTGGTGAACCGGTCGGCGCAGGTGATTGATACGTTGCTGGTCCACTACAGTTATGACGAGATTACTGCCTACCGCCTGGGCCGGCCGGCCCGGTGCCTCCGCCGCGACACTTTCATTTGCTTCGACATCCACCTGCTGGAGCAGGGGCTGGCGCCGGGCGACAGCATGCAGTTGTATTTTGAAACTAAAAACGAGCCCAACAGCCTGTTCCGGGCCAGCTCGCCGGTGAACTCCAACGGTACTTTTATTGCCGACGACGTCTTCCCCGGCCTGGGCTACCGCCCCATCGAGCTGTCCGGCAACGGCAAACGGGCAAAATACGGCCTGCCGCCTCTGCCTGCGGAGCGGTCCCATCCGTCTGACAGCGCCGCCCTGCGCAATTCCTATTCTTCCCGCGACGCCGACTGGATCGCCTTCGAGGCCACCGTCAGCACTTCCGCCGATCAGATCGCATTGGCCCCGGGCTACCTGCAACGGGAATGGCAGGAGAATGGGCGCCGTTATTTCCAGTACAAGATGGACAGCCGGATCAAGGATTACTACGGTTTCAACTCCGGGCGGTACAACGTCCTGATGGACCAGTGGAACGGCGTCAGCCTGGAGGTTTACCACCACCCCGGCCACGCGTACAACCTGAACAACATGATGGAAGGCCTGAAAGGCGCCCTGGCCTACAACAGCCGCCACTTCGGCCCTTACCAGCACCGGCAGGCCCGCATCATTGAGTTTCCGGTGACGGTTGGGCAGTTTGCCACTACCTTTGCCAATTCCATTCCCTTCTCGGAGATCCACTTTATAACCGATACCCGGCACGAGGGCGCCATCGACTTCCCGCTTTACATCGCCGCTCACGAGATGGCCCACCAGTGGTGGGGCAACCAGCTTTTGCCCGCCGACGTGCCGGGCGCAAAGATGCTGACCGAGAGCATGGCGGAATACACCGCGCTGAAAGTGCTGGAAAATAAGTATGGAAAGGCCGGGGTGCGCCGGTTTCTTAAGCTGAACCTGGATTGGTACCTCCGGGGCAGGGCAAAGGAAAGAATGCCAGAGCGGCCCTTGTTATTCGCCGAACCGGGGCAGGACTATATCCACTACCGGAAAGGGGCCCTGGTTTTTTATGCGATGAGCGATTACCTCGGCGAAGAGAACCTGAACCGGGCTATAAAAACTTACCTCGACGAAGTGCGCTTTCAGGAAGCGCCGTACACGACCTCCCGGGATATGCTCCGGCACATCCGCCGGGCCACTCCCGATTCCCTGTCCTACCTGCTCAGGGACCTCTTCGAGACCGTCACCCTGTACGACAACCGCATAACGGACGTAGCAACAGCACCCCTCGGCAACGGCGCCTATCAGGTAGATATCGGGTTTGTCATCAGCAAATACCGCATCGATGGAGAGGGCCAAATTTCTTTTGAAGAAGAGGGCGCGGCGGCCTTGCCTGAAGAAGAGGGCAACAGCCCGGTTCGCTCGCTGCCCCTGGCGGATTACATCGAAATCGGCATATTCGGTAAAGAAGGCGCCAAAGGCGAAAAGGAAGAATTGTATCGGAGAAAGCACAAGATCACCCGCATGCGCAACAGACTCCGTGTCGTCGTGGATAAAAAACCGGCCGCCGTAGCGGTGGACCCCTTCTTTAAACTGATAGACGCGGAGCCGGGGGATAACTGGAGGGAGCTTGGAGGAGGACTTTGAATGAATGTGTAAAGGTGTAGGGGTGTATAAGGTGTAAGGGGGGCGCGATTCCTTTTTGTACCCCTTGCCCGGTTTTAGGCCTTAGAGCATGTTTGGAGGTAGTCCCCGACACTATGTGTACGGGGCAGGCTATTTTGGCTGCAAATGCCAGCTTTTGGAATCCCGACCCTGCGGGTGCGGGACAGGCTCTCACTTTGCCATTTTTCCGCC